>JAZOQA010000074.1:0-25553 GCA_045655765.1 Eubacteriales bacterium
AATGGCTTGGTAGCTCAGTTGGTTAGAGCGCTAGCCTGTCACGCTAGAGGTCGTGGGTTCGAGCCCCATCCGAGTCGCCATTTTCTCAACAATTTATGCGGATTTAGCTCATTTGGTAGAGCGCCACCTTGCCAAGGTGGAGGTGGCGGGTTCGAGCCCCGTAATCCGCTCCAAAGCAAAAAAGAGTCCTTGCGGCTCTTTTTTGTTTTGGAACCCCTTTACAGGGCCGTTTCGCTTTGCGAAACTAAGCCCCTGAAGCTCGCCGTGTTGCTCCCCCTCGGGGGAGCAAACGACTGCCCCGACTTCGGCAGGCGAGGTGAGATTTATATGATGTGACATCTGTCACATCATAGTTATCACGCTCTCGGAAAAGAAAACTAAAGTTAGCAAAAAAGAGCCCTTGTGGCTCTTTTTTGTTTTGGAACCCCTTTTGCGGGGCCGTTTCGCTTTGCGAAACGAAGCCCCTGAAGCTCGCCGTGTTGCTTACGTGACTAAAGCTTTCTTCTACTCGGCTCACTCTCACATCAGACAACCGCCTTGTAGCCTAAAGGCTTTTGAGATCACTCTCAATAGACCTCTGCAGGGCGGCACTTGTCTCCTATCGAAAAATCGACACTCTATCCGGAATTCATAAGAGAGAAAAAGCAAAGGCACAGGTCGAATATTTTTACACGGGGTGGCATTGACACAAAACCACCCGAGGATTTTAGCCTCGGGTGGTGGGTTTTTTCTATGCTCTTGAATCAAGGTTGAATTCGTCGTTTGAGTCGCTTGAGATGTCAAGAGGGAAATCCTCCGACTCGGGTCCGGACGTTGTTACAACGTCTATAACGTCAACTACAACAGCTTCGGGAGAGCTATAAATTTTTTCATCTTATTACACCTCCCCGGTAAGACTTTCTACGTACTTAATGGACTCGATGCAGTACCGGCCGTAAGCGTTAAGAAGATTGTAGAAATCTGTTTTTTCATTGGCGGTGGCATAAGAAATACCAACCTTAAGGATTTGAGCATAGTTTGTATTAGTAACAACCTGTGCATCACCGTCAGTAAGTACAATCGAATAATTCTCGGTGAGCATATCCGGTGTTTCGTTGGTGATGGTTATATAATACTCACCGTCGGCAGCCTTAACGGGCGTTACAGCTTTGCCGTTTACTGTCACGGTTACAGCCTCGCTTGCTGTGAAGTAGAGATTAACGTGAGTTTTGCTTCCGAAAGCAAGAGAAGCGGAGGTAAATGCAACGCCGTCTTCTGCATCCTTGTCATCAGCAGAGTAGTCGCCTGCGTTAAGGTCGGAAAGAGCAGTAAGTACATCTGCAATCGCACTGTCAGCCTCGTCAAGAGAGCTGTTAGCAAGGTTGTCTACATTAACGTCGAAATAGGTCTGTGCTGCTGCACCGTAGTTGAGGATAGCCTTTCCAAGGGCTGCTGCCGTAGCGTCAGTTTCGATGAGCTGCTCTACGTACTCCTTGATAGAGGTGGTGTACGTTTCGGATGACTCGACACCCGCAACAGTAACGGAAACTTCCTCGGTCATCTCGGTAGCAAAGAGAGGAAGAGAGAACTTGTAGGTTCCGTCAGACTCTGCCACAGCGTCTGCAAGGAGGAACTCACGGGACTTGCTTTCGGTAGAGAGAACAACCTTTGCACCCTCGGTAGCCTTGAGAGCACCGGAAATGCTCATCTTGACGTTTACGTCAATGTACTTGCCAAGAGAGATGTTTCTTGAAACAACCTTTGCACCCTCGCAAAGCTTAACGCTGCCGCTGTCCTCGCCGCTGTCCTCGCCGCCCTCGGTGCCGTAGCTTTCAGTACGGTAAACCTTGAAGTTGTCATAGGCAAAAGCCTCATCTATTGCTTCTGCGGGTTTGGCGTCACCAAGGCGTAACTGTGTAGGGATATATTGGGATGCGGCGTTGGGAACTGCTACAAGATTTTCGTTGAACTTGAAGACTGTATCATCATCAAGTGCCTGTTCATTCCCAAGAACTTGTACTCCGTCTATATACAAGTCATAGGTGTTGGAGACGGGCTTGTGGAATACAACTATGTTGTAGGTTTTGTTTGCTTCAAGCTTGAAACCGTCGATAACATCACCCATTGCAGATGTTATCGTGCCGTCATCAAGAACGGAGTCGATCTGAAAAGGTATGAACTTATACGGGTCATCGGCGTTGGGGTAAAAATAAGAGTATACCTGGAGGGGCTTAACCGTAGCGTTATTACTCATCGTGAATCCAAGGGTAGAAGTCTTGAACTCGAAGGAAAGAACGTAGGATTTTCCTCCGTTGCCCGACGTAACAGCTTCTTGCAGTTGAGTATCAGTAGGCTTGTATTTACTACTGTTTCCCGTACCAAGTAAATACAAGAGAACGTAGCCTTGTGCGTTGCTACCAGCGTAACCGAGGCCGAGGTACTTGTTGGCGGTGCCGGCTACTGCATACTTGCCTTTGGGCGTTCCGTCCCAAAACTTACCTTTGGTGTTCTCCGAGCCGTTACGCCAAAACGGTGTGTCAAAGTCGTTGTAGTAGATCATTTCCTCTTTTGCGGGTTCGCCGGAGGTTTCTGTGCTATCAGCTGCAAAGACGTTCAACGACAGGCACGAGAACAGCATTACAGCTGCAAGGAGAAGAGAAAAAATTCTTTTCTTCATAATGTGTTTTCCTTTCTTTTTTTTGTTTTTATTATTATAAATGTATTCATTTAAATACATTATATGAATAATTATAGCACTATCTTACTCTATTGTCAAGAAAATATGAAATTTTTTTGTAATTTTTTGACAATTTCTGCACGATTTTGCCAGAAGAAACTGTAAGCCCCTTGTTACGTAAGGGGAAGATGAATAGCTTTTTCGTAGATTCTGATGCTTTGGACAGCTTTTTCTTGCAGCTTTTGTGCTTTGGTTTTTGTCCTTTGGGGTTCGGGGAACGCCTATTTTGTGCGGTTTTTAATATACAACAAAAGCACCCCGACGGCTTTTTTGCTTGACGGGGCACTTCGTTTTTAAAAAATTATGTACCTACGTTGTAATTGTCGTACTCTGCAGACTCCGTGTTGGGATCGGATGAATCGATTTTGATACCAATTATAGACGTTTCAACCTGCGAGGACGTACGTACAACGTCACAAAGCTCGGTTATCTCAAGCTCGGGAGAATTATATTTCATTTTCATTTCTGACCTCCTTTGAGATAATTAGTTTTGATACGCTTTTGCCGCATCATAGTAGAGGCAAAGAGCTTTTGCAAGATTTTCGAAATTTTCGCCGTATTCTGTATCGCTTTCGCCAAAAAGAACAGCCTCTGCTGCACAAAGCATACTGATGTCGGTGGAAACAGTATAGGTGCCGTCGGTGATTTCGACACTGTAAGCGTCATCAAAGCCTGCGGGGCTTAAGGGAGAGACGGATATGAAGTACCGTCCGTCAGCTACCTGGGTCTTTTCCACGGCTTTGCCGTCAATCGTTACTACGGCATTCTCGCTTGCGAAGAAGTAGAGGTTCATTCTTGCACGTCCTGTGAGAACGAGGGTAACGCCTTGTACCTCGATGTTGCTCGTATTGCCCGTTACGATTGCTTGATAAGCTTTAAGGCTTTCCTCCGTAATCTCACCCATTTTCGCATTGTAAGTGTCAAGTTGGGTTTGATTAAGGATTTTGCTTGCAAGGTCGTCATCGAGAGTGTCATCGACTTTCTCCTCTGCGAAGTACTTTTGAGCGTATGCACCGTAGTTTAGCAGTGCGACTGCAAGCGTTTCCTCTTCTTCGGCAAGGTCGGGCTTCTGAAGAAGAGTGGACAGGTAGTCTGTGACAGTGGTGGAGAACTCGGGTCCCTTGACACTGTCAGCTTCGACTGCGGTCTTGATAGCCTTGGTCATCTGAGTTGCACGCAAGGAGAGTGTGAACGCATATTTGCCGTCCTCTTCGGGGGCAGCGTCGGCGAGGGGGTACTCAGCGAGCCTCTCGTTCTCGCCCTCGTCAGCAGAGAGGACTATTTTTACGTTGTTCATTTCCTCTTCGGTAAGCTTTGACTTGGAGAGCTTCATCAAGATCTTCATAGCGACGTCGCCGCCGAGCGAAACCTGAGTGTCTGTTACTGCAAGGTGCAGAGAAAGTGCGTGACCTTCACAGATGTCGCAGTAGTTTTTATCTGCAAGCTTAAAGCTGCCGAGCTTGCCACAGTCGTTGCAGACGTTGGAGTCTGTGTAGGAGTGAGCGCACTCGTCGTAGCTCTCGGAGCGGTAGAGTCTGAGGTTATCCACTGCAGCTACCTCGGTGTAGCCTGCCTTGTATCTCATCTGCATTATACGAAGCTGAGTGGGCGTAAACTTGGCATCCGCAGATTTGTCTGTATCTGTAACCGTCCAGGTGTCGTCCTCGGCTATGTCGATTGTGAATCTCGAAGCCGCAAAATTTGTATCCGACAGGGCTTGTATACCCGCAACAACGAGCTTTGTATCTACGTAGATGTCATAGGTGTTTAGGGTGGGATTATGGTGTACCGCAATATTGTGGTAATTGCCATCGGTGAGGATTGCGTTTGCGTCCTCGGGAAGATTGGTAAGACTGTCAGTATCGTTTTCGGGGCAGTACTTGAAAACGCCGTTTTTGCAGATGTATAGCGGCGAGAAAGTGACAGAAGAATTGCTTATATCATTGCCGCTATGCTTTACATAAGACATAATTTGAAAAACAGGTCTTTGACTTTCGGCAAGTACTTGATTAGCATCAAATTTGAAATCAAAGGACAGAACGTATGACTTTCCTCCGTGCTCCTGAAGCTCCTTAACCCTATCTATTTCCTCAAACCTCTGTTCGCCGCCGGTTGTTCCAAGAAGACGGATGTCAACGTAGCTTCTTGTTGTGATATCGCTTTCCGGGGCGGTGGTAGGACCGCAGCCCAAATATTTATTGCCCGCATCATCCGAATAAGTACGAATTCCAATATTTCCCGATGCATTTGAAGAGCCATCAATGATTTTTTTGTTGCTGTCATCCATAACGGCACCGTAGTGGATCTCGTCGGTAAAGTCGGTGGCGTAGATGAGGTCTTCACCGTAGATTTCGTTCGTTTCGTATATGGAAGGAATGCCTGTACCGTTATACTTTGAGCAGTCGCTTTCGCCGTTGTTCCTTATAGACATCTCAAAATCAAATTCGACCGTTTTGCCGCACGTGTCGCAGGAGTAGGTGACGCAGTTTTCTTTTGTATCAAGATTGTGCTCGTGCGAGAGGGTGTAGCTGTGAGGACACTCGACGTTATGTTCGGATTGGTACACTTTGAAATTGTCGAACGCAAGGACGTCGCCCTTGGGAATGAGAACGTTCGTGTCGTTAAGCTTTACGTTGTCTGCACCTGCTTCCGTATTATTTACTGTATATGTTTTGCCGTTATAAGTGACGGTGGTGCCGTCATCGCTTACTGTTACCTTGTCAAGAGCAACCGTATTGAAGGCTTTGATTTGCGGGAATCTGATGAGAGAGAGAACCCAGTCTTCGTCGGTAACGACGAACTTGCCGTCTTTGAGGTCGCCTGCATTGGGTGTATAGCTGCCCATCGTGCCGTCTTCGGCAACGTTTGCCTCCCAGGCGAGGGCTTCTTTGTTGGCATCGTCGAGGAGCTTTGCGCCTTTAACGACCAGCTCGCCGTCAATGAAGAGGTCGTAGACGTTGTCCTTAGGCTCGTGGCGGAAGAGTACGTTGTAGAACGTTCCGTCGGGCTTGATTTCAACGTTTTCAAGGGTGCGATAGATTTCGCTTCCGGTTTCATTAACGTCAACGTACTCGAGTGTGCCGTTCTTGTCAAGCTTGAGGGGGACTACGCTTACATTACCGATTGTACTACTGACGTTGCCGTCGGAATCTATTGTAGGCTCCCCTAAGTAGCAGTAGATTTGCATCAGCTTGCCAAAGTCTTCTTTACCGTAGTGTGCAAGGTCGAAAGAGATAGTATAAGCCTTGCCCGCATAAGCTCCAAAGTTTTTAACAGCATTGGTTGCATTGTTTGCTTTTGAGTTGATCTGTATGTAATTGTTATTGTTGTCATATTCTGTGGGGGCGGAATACTTTACATAACGGTTGCCGTTTTCGTCTGTGCTGAAGCCTATCATACCGCCTTTGTTTTGTCCATTGAAGTCGGCATTGGTTCCTTCATCAAGTGCATCGGCGAGGATCACAAGGTCAGCATAGTTTCCAATTTCCGAGGGGGAAAGAAGCCCTCCGGCAAGAGCATCACCGACGCAAATATCACAAACCTTGTCGCCGTTGGCATCGATTGCACGATACTCGCCTGCGTAGCCGTCGCAGAGCGTGCAGCTCTCGGTCTTTACAAAAACGGTAGCGGAGCTGAAGTCGTGCTCGTGGGCGTTTTCTGTAACAAGGTCGTGCTCGATGTAGTTCACGTATTGACTGCTGTCGGAAACGTTGTAGATGCAGAAGTTGTCTGCTTCCCAAAGCTTTGCATTCTCCTTGCCTTCGACAGTCCAGTCCGAATCGGTGTTAAAAAGACGGACAAGACCGAGGGCATAGCCCGCCATACCGGTCCTACTGCCCAATGCTACAGCCTCGGTGGGAGCGCCGCTGACAGTGATTCCCGCAGTTTCCATTTCTGTGACTATGGTCTCAAGGATGTTCTCGGGGAGCTCACTCTCGTCGACGAAGAAGTATGCGGTCTGATCTGCCTTTAACGTTTTGTTATCACTTTCCCAAGCACTGTCGAGGAAGTAGGGCGTGGGTACGGTCATCTTCAATTTGCTGTCATTTCTAACAGAGGAGAGGTCGACTTCGCTAAGATCTCCGTCGCTTAAAAACTTGCAATCCTCTGCAACGCATTCGCCGTTGACGTAGACGTCGTAGGAGCCGTTTTGGGTGCTCGCATCAACAACCATTGCAACGGTGTAATTTTTGTCCGCATCAAGGGTAAGGTCAGCAACCTTTACGTCCGAACCGTCATTACGAACGTAGAGCTGATTGCCGTTCTTTATGGCGAGATAATTATCCGAGACCAGCGCAGGGCGGAAGTAGTTACGGTAAGATTTGGTATAATAACCCGTGTTCGCTCCGTAGTGACCAAGATTCACAAGCTCTTGGGTGTTTCCTTTGTCGATGAAATCTTGCGTAAGCTTTATGTCAAGCTGAACCACAAAGTTCTCACCCTCGGCTTCGTAGTCCTGATAGTTTGTAATAGTCGTACCTCTGTTTCTGGCACCGTAGAGAGTGTTAACCTGAATGTAATGGGCAGTGCCTGCTGTTTTTACTCCCAATCCTTCAATTTTGCCGGTCTGTTCGTTGTAGCTAAAGAGACCTGCGGAGTTGTTTGAGGAGACGGAGGTGAGAGAACCGAATTCGATTTTATAGGACCCGCTGACGCTTGAAGCTGCAGCCGCCGCTATGAGCTTTTCGATTTCTTCGTCGGTATGTGCGTCGAGCGTGTTTGTCAGCACGGTCGCTGCCTCGGTGACGTCGGTGTCTGCGGTTGCAAAGACGTTCAACGACAGGCACGAGAACAGCATTACAACTGCAAGGAAGAGAGAAATAATTCTTTTCTGCATCGTAGAATTTCCTTTCTTTAACCAATAATAATTTTTATTTAGAACAAATAATAAGTAAACACTACCGCAATCATTATATCACGGTTGGTAATATTTGTCAAGTAAAATTTTTAAAATTATTCCACTATTTTACAAAAAATATCAGGTAATATTAATTGCAAGTGCAAAATTTAACACGGGTAGGCACTTTGTGCTTTGTAAAGAATAAAGAAAATTTTGTTTTGAGAAAAATAAAAATGCAGGCTTTCATCAAAAATACCGTAAAACCACGTGCAGCCTGCATAATATAAAAAACCTCCCCGACCTGTGCGGGGAGGTTTTATAGAGTAGGAGTGTCTTACACCCATTTTTTACGTAATTTTTCTTTCAAGGGCAATGTCCTTTATGACCTCGGAGGCAAGAATAAGACCCATCACCGACGGAACAAACGACACGCTTCCGGGCACTGTGTGGCCGTCCTCGCAGGGGGTGAGGTCTGTCGGAGGCTCTTTAGAGTAAACGACCTTTAGGTGCTCTATTCCTCTTTTTTTGAGTGCGACACGTACCGCTCTTGCAAGGGGGCAGACGGAGGTTTTTTTAATATCGGAGACCTCGAATGCGGTGGGGTCAAGCTTTCTTCCTGCACCCATTGCACTGATTATAGGGGTGTCTGCCTCACGGACAAAAGAGATGAGGTCAAGCTTGCTTTTTACGGAATCTATTGCGTCGATGACGTAGTCGTATTTTTTGAAATCGAATAGCTCTTTTGTCTGTTGTGAAAAGAACAGCTTGTGAATGTAGACCTTGCATTCGGGATTGATGTCGTGTATACGCTCGCGCATTATCTCTACCTTGCTTTTGCCCACAGTGGAATTGAGGGCTATAATTTGTCTGTTTATGTTTGAAGCAGAGACTACGTCCGAGTCCACAAGCGTAAGCGAGCCTACTCCTGCTCGTGCAAGAGCCTCTACGGCAAAGCCGCCGACTCCGCCTATGCCAAATACTGCAACGTGGGCTTGGGAAAGCCGCTCTACGCCGCCTTTGCCGAGCATCAGCTCCGTTCTTGATTTATCCATTTATCCCCCTGTTTTTTTAACACGCCTTGGCATTTGACATTTAAAATGTAAACAATTATTTACAAAATTCGCCCATTGCCGCTGCGGTGATGATGTTGTAGCTTTCATCTGTAATAATAAGGTCTGCGTCGTATCCAACCTCGATTTTGCCCTTGTTCAGCTTCATAAGCGAGGCGGGGGTCTCGGTTGCCATCTTGAATGCATCGCGCTCGGAAATGCCAAACGAAATTGCACACCTTACGCAGTCAAGCAGAGTGGACGTTGAGCCTGCAAGAGCACCGTCAAGGGTGGTTCTCGCTGTTTTGTCCCGAACCTCGACCTCAAGTCCGCCGAGCTGATATTTGCCGTCGGGCATACCCGTCGCCTCGATTGAGTCACTTATAAGAACGACTCTGTCGGTGCCGTAGAGCTTTATTAACAGTCGTACGACAGCGGGGTGAATGTGCTTTCCGTCTGAAATAAGCTGTGCGTATGCACCCATATCCGCACCTGCGGCAATGGGACCGGGTTTTCTGTGGTGTATGCCGGGCATAGCGTTAAAGGTGTGGGTAAGACAGCTTGCCCCTGCCTTGAATGCGGCGACTGCTCCCTCATAGTCAGTATCGGTGTGACCGAGGCACACGACAACGCCTGCATCAGACGCTTTTTTGATAAATTCCTCCGCACCCACCGCCTCGGGGGCAACCGTTATAAGCTTCGCAGACGGGCAGGCTTCAATCAAGGAAAAATCGGGGGCTGTAACGTAGTCGGCGTTCTGTGCACCCTTGTATTTTACGTTGATGAACGGACCCTCGAGGTGGAAGCCCGGAATATTCGCTCCGCCTGCGAAGCGTGCGTTTGTGCCGGCAACCTTTACAATATCGTCTATCGGTGCTGTCATCGTGGTGGGATACCACGTCGTCGTTCCGTTTTCAAGATAAAAGCGAGAGAGCTTTTCGAAATCGGCATACATCGTGTCCACTCCTATTGCACCGTGGCTATGTATATCTATAAGGCCGGGGAAAATTTTAGCTCCGCCAAAGTCACGACCATCGGCACAGCACTTGCCTATATGAGCAATTTTACCGTCCTCTATTCCAACGTCGGTAAGCTCGCCCCAGAGATTTACGTTCTTTAAATAAAGCATAAGCGACCCCTTTAAGTTTTTATTTTATTATAAACTTAAAACGCATAATTGTCAATAAGGTATTGATTTATCAGAAAGAATTATGTATAATTTAAGTATCAAATTATTGTGAAAAGAGAAAATTATGCTATCGAGAATTTACTCCTCAGGTGTTATAGGCATCGAGGGCTTTGAGGTGACGGTTGAGTGCAGCGGCTGGGACAGAATTCCGAAGTTCGAGCTTGTCGGTCTGCCCGATGCGGCGGTAAAGGAAGCAAAGAACCGTGTTCAGTCCGCCTGCGAGAACAGCGGATACACCTTTCCGCCCATTGATATTATGGTCAATCTTGCTCCCGCCCACGTAAAAAAAGAGGGCAGTGCATACGACCTTGCAATTTTGCTTTCAATACTCCACGCTGACGGTCTTATTCCGCGTGAGACGGATTTTTCGGACAAGTGCTTTGTCGGCGAGCTTTCGCTCTCAGGCGAGGTGCGGGGAATAAACGGAATTCTTCCTATGACAGTCGGTGCCCGTGACAGCGGACGGCGTGAGATGTACGTCCCCTTTGAAAATGCGGGCGAGGCGGCGGTTGTTGACGGAATCACCGTATACGGGGTAAAAAATTTGCGTCAGCTTATAAATCATATCAAGGGCATTGAAGTTATGACGCCCACCCTCAGCGACAAGAGTGCCCTCGACCTTGCCTGTCGAACAGGCGGCCCCGATTTTTCCGACGTGCGAGGTCAGCTCAAAGCGAAGCGTGCCCTTGAAATCGCCGCAGCGGGCGGGCATAACGTGCTTATGATAGGTCCTCCCGGCACGGGCAAATCTATGCTTGCAAAAAGAATTTCTTCAATATTGCCCGATATGACCTTTGACGAGGCTATTGAAACAACTAAGATTCACTCGGTTTCAGGCACGCTTGGCACAAATCTTGTAACGGAGCGTCCTTTCCGCTCTCCTCACCACACAGTGAGTATGCCCGGTCTTGTCGGCGGAGGCGTAAACCCCAGACCCGGGGAGATTTCAATGTCGCATAACGGAGTATTGTTCCTCGATGAGCTGCCTGAGTTCTCGAAGAGTGTTACAGAGTCCTTGCGTCAGCCTCTTGAGGACGGCAAGGTTACTGTCACAAGAGCGATGGCAAAGGTGACTTACCCCGCTTCCTTTATGCTTGTATGTGCGATGAACCCCTGTCGCTGTGGCTATTTCGGTGACGAAAACAGGCGTTGCACCTGCACGCCCGCCTCAATTGCGAAGTATCTTGAGCGTGTCAGCGGACCTTTGCTTGACCGAATAGACATCGAAATAGAGCTTCCGAGTGTATCGTATGACGAAATCTCGGGCAAGACCGCTCCCGGCGAGCCGTCCGAGAGGATAAGAAAGCGTGTAAATGCCGCACGTGAGTTTGCGAACAAAAGACTGCGTGAAAACGGCGAGAGGACCGGAGTCCTGAATGCAAAGCTGCCCCCCGAAATGCTCAGAAAATATTGCACTCCGAACGAGGAGGGGGCAGAGCTTATGCGTCAGGCATTTGAGACCCTCGGCCTTTCAGCCAGAGGGCACGACAGAGTTCTCCGTGTGGCAAGAACCATTGCGGATCTTGACAGTTGCGAAGAGGTGAATGCTGACCACATAGCCGAGGCTATAATGTATCGCTCACTTGACAGAAAATACTGGAAAAGGTGACACCCGTGTTGAATTTCAGCACGAAAAACCGTTTTTTCTTTGATTTTCAATATACAAAGCGAGAGAGTGAGTGAGGCTGTCGCATTTAGGGATAGCCTAATAAAAAAACGAATGGAGGCATTGCGATAGTTGCAGTTGCCTCCACTTTATTTTGCTCTGTTCTGTTTTGTTTTTGGGTTGAAAGAGTATGCTTTTCCTCATATTTTACTTTTAAATTTTATTTTATCTCCGTTTTCTGCCTCCGACGTATATATACGTCTGTTGGTCGTAAATCAAAGATTTCTATTCAAAGCCCGTTTTTAATTTTGATTTTTCTATAACACTAAAAAAGTACACTTAAAAAAGCGGGTTTTTCAAATAAAGACGGTCGAGCACCTTTAAGCGGTTGTCGCTTATTATTTTTTTTGCAACGGCAAGCTCTGCGGGATTGCAGATGCCATCTATAGTATGTGCGTCGCAGCCTACGATTACGTCTGCACCGAGCTTGCCTGCCGTACTCCAAAAGAGCGGATTGGGGTAATTTCTTTTGTTTCTGATTCCGCAGAGGTTGATTTCTACCGGCGTTTCTGTTTTTATAGCGGCTTTTATCAAAAGCTCGTAATTCTCGATGAGGAATTCCTCGTCCTCACGGCTCTTTGGCACAAAATTCAAAAGGTCGGGGTGTGCAAAGCAAGAAAAGCGACCTGTTCCAAGCGCCTCTATGCATTCTGCCGTGTAGCGTGAAAGCTTGGATCTGTCACTCGTTGGGTCGAACGAGGAAAACGAGCCGGGTGTACCCTCGTTTCCAACGAAGTGCTGACCGAGAATTATGTAATCGACAGGATAGCTCTTGTACTCTTTGATAAGACGGTCGAAATAGTTGGAAAAGTACTCCGTCTCAAATCCGATCTTGATATCGATTTTGTCCTTGTATTTTCCCTTTAAGAGCAGGAGCGTGTTAAAATAATCGGGCATTTCAGCCATAGTCATTTTGTGCGTGGGATAGAAGTCTGCGTCATAAAAATAAGGCGTATGATCCGAAAATCCCAGAACCTCAAGACCTGCATCTATTGCACGGAGAATAAACTCCTCCTCGGTGCCGAATGCGTGATTGCATCTTGAGGTGTGGGTGTGATAATTGGCGGTAAGCATTTTAACCTCCCTTAATCATCTGAAATAAAGAACAAGTACAGTAAAAGCAAGTACGGCAGCGAGGGCGAGAGCGATTGCAAGTCTTCTTCTTTTGATTTTGTTCGCTTTTTCGTTCCTTATGCGAATTTTTGAGAGCGGGTCACGCTTTTTTTCAATAGCTCGCACAAGGCGACGCAGCTTTCCGACGTCGGCTCTGCCAATCTCCGAGATTTGCTTGATTGCACCCTTGTCGTGTGTGAGTCTGTTGCGTAAGGCTCTGCATCTTTTAAGAAAGTCGAAAGCTTCCTTTGCTCGCTCGTCAAGCCTTTGATGCTTTAGTGCGTCGATGTAATCCGCTACGCCTCCGTTTTTGCCAAGAAGGCGGTCTATGGCATCCTCAAGAAGAATGTATTCCTCAATGAATTTTATATTTATAGCTTTGCTCATATTGGGCATCTCCTCGTTTTATCCCTCTTGTGGGATTTTTTCTTTGGATATTATACCCGAAAATTAAGGATAATATTTACAAAATGCAAAGAGAAATCGTAAGAAGTGCAACTCCGCTGACAAAAAGCAGTGCAAAGAGGACAGCGTGAAGAATAAAAAGACGCTTGTTTTCCTTTTGCAAGAGGTTCTTTTTTGCAAGGTTTACACTCATAAGGGCAAACAGGGCAGCAAGCAAAAATGCAACACACGTAGCAATTATGAGGTCGTAATTTTTCTTATCCTCGATTATGTGCTGAATCAGGATTTTCAGCCCCATTCCGATTAGCACGCCGCCGCCGACAAGCTCTGCGGGCATACGCCAGCGTGAGCCAAAAACTTGTCCCACCTTGACTCCGAGGGCGGAAAGGACAAAAGTGATAATGCCTATTGAAGCTATTGCAAACACGATATTTATATCGGGTATGAGGGCGAAGCTGATGCCGACGGCGAGTGCATCGATGCTCGTTGCAAGCGCCATAGTGAGCATAAGCTTGAAATTCAGCGAGGAGTCCGCCTCCTCCTCACTTCCGAGGGCCTCCTTTATCATACCGAAGCCGATGATGCTCATAAGCAAGAACGCAATCCAGTGGTCTACGGGGGTTATAAAGTCTGCAAAGCTCTGTGCGAACAGAAAGCCGACAAGCGGCATAAGAGCCTGAAATCCACCAAACCACGCACCTGTTATGAGCATATGCTTTAATTTAACCCTTGATGTCGCAAGTCCCTTACATATAGCGACGGCAAATGCGTCCATAGACAGTGCAACCGCAGTTGCGAAAAGCTCCAGAAGTCCCATTTTTATTTTTCTCCTAAAAAATTTATAGCTTTTGAATAACGGTAAATATTTTAACATAAAGTCGTAATAATGTCAAGCAAAAAGAGGTCAATCTTGACAAAAAAATACAGGTGGTGTATAATTGTTCTTACACAGCACATCCCCTTGTGCTGAACTAAAATATAAGGCTCTGTCACACCAAGCTGTTGATTTTTAGAATATTCCGATGTAAGGCTTGCATTTGATTCACCCGCTTTGGTCGGATTTAGACTGCTTTGCACGTGTCGTTCTGAAGTTGGCGAAGCCGAGCTGCAAAGCAGAGAGCGGAGCGTGGTCGGTGACGGAATTGCTGGCGGTCTGCTCTCAGGATGACACGGGGCGTGTCGTAAAATCCCTAAGAATCAACTGCACGTCGATAGAGAATCAAATATAAAAAAGGAGGCGTTCTTCTTTAAAATGCTTTCAAAGAAAAATATAATAAAAATAGTGGCTCTCTTGCTTGCTACGGCGGCGCTTGCTGCCGCTGTGGTTATGCTTCGCCCGGACAACCACGGCGACGGAGCCGGCCCTAAGAGACAAGGGAGGATTTTTTACGGATATTTTAACACGGATGCGGCGTTATATGACTATTCAGGAGACAAAGATGCGGTGTTTTCCGCAAATGCGGAGGCCTTTCGGCAGGAGCTTGAGGCTTGTCACGAGCTTTTTGATATTTACCACGACGAAGCCTTATACGGAGTAAACAACGCCGCAACAATAAACAAAAATGCCGGAGGCGAGGCGGTTCGGGTTGACAGACGGCTTATAGATTTGCTCCTCTTTTCAAAAGAGATGTACTACCTTACAGACGGAGCTGTGAACGTGGCTATGGGTGCGGTCCTGAGGCTTTGGCACGATTGTCGTGAGGAGGGGGAGAAAATTCCGACCGACGAGGAGTTAAAAGAGGCGAGCCTGCACTGCAATATTGAAGATATTCAAATAGACGAAGAGAATTCCACAGTCAGACTCTGTGACCCTGAAATGTCACTCGACCTTGGAAGCGTAGCAAAGGGCTTTGCCATTGACTGTGCGGCGAAGACTTTGCGTGAAAGAGGGGCGGATTCATACGTAATAGACGTAGGAGGAAATCTCTATGCTATAGGCAGCCGACCTGATGGCTCGGCGTTTAAGATTTATGTCAGAAATCCAAACGGAGATGAAAACGTTGCACATTTCGACGTTTTTGGCGGTGCTGTTGCAACCTCGGGTGATTATCAGCGTTATTACTATGTAAACGGTGTGAGATACCATCATATAATCCATCACCAGACCTTAAAGCCTTGGTATCGTTACCGCTCTGTGAGCGTGTATGCAAGCAGTGCGGCACTCTCTGATGCGATGTCTACGGCACTCTTTAATCTCACCGAGGAGCAAGCGGAAGGGATGCTGGACAGGCTTAGGGATGAGTATGACGGCGGCGTGTATGCTACGGTCAGGGTATATCCCGACGGCAGGGTTGCGGAAAATAAGTATAGCTGAAAAAAGACGGAGGCTGCCTCACAGGCTTTAAGCCCTCGTTTTTATGAAAAGCAGGAAAATCTCAACACGGGTGCGGCGTTGGCACGGCTTTGTGCCTGTGCTGGCAAATATTGAAGAAGCATTTTTTAATAAACTGTTGAAATTTGTTATAAAATGTGTTAAAATTAAATTTGGTGGATTCATTCGACAAAGCCTTATAGTAATTTTAATGTTTTACGTGAAAGAGGATACCGTTATGAAAAAGGCATACGTTTTATACAACGAAAAGGCCGGCAAGCAGGAAAGATATAAGGAGGCTCTCGAAAAATTAAAGGAGCATCTTGGAGAGGTAGAGAGCGAGCTTATTTCTGTTACAGACGTCAGTGATTGGGGCGAGCTTTTCTCACACGCATCCCCCGAGGACGATATATACATCTCGGGCGGAGACGGCACGCTCAACCATTTTGTCAACGACACCGCAGATCTTGATTTGAAGAACAGCGTTTACTATTTCGGTGCAGGAACGGGCAACGACTTTTTGAACGACGTGTGCGGCGGAGGCACTGACGAGCCTGTTCTCATCAACGAATACATATCGTCCCTGCCGACAGTGGAGGTTAACGGTGTAAGGCGCCGCTTCATAAACGGAGTAGGCTACGGCATAGACGGCTACTGCTGTGAGGTCGGAGATGAAATAAAGGCAAGCTCGGACAAGCCCGTAAACTACACCTCGATAGCTATAAAGGGGCTTCTCTTCCATTACAAGCCCACAAATGCGACCGTTATAGTAGACGGCACAGAGTACAAATATAAAAAGGTGTGGATTGCTCCCACAATGAACGGCAGATTCTACGGCGGAGGAATGATGCCTACGCCCGAGCAGAGCCGCCTCAACCCCGAGCAAAAGGTTTCTCTTTGCGTTATGCACGGCTCGGGAAAAATACATACTCTTATGATTTTCCCATCCCTTTTCAAGGGCGAGCACGTAAAGCACCAAAAGCAGGTTGCAATACACTCGGGGCACTCCATTACCGTACGCTTCGACCGCCCTGTCGCACTCCAAATCGACGGAGAAACCGTCAAGGGTGTTAGCGAATATCACGTTGAAAGCGGTGCGTGCGTGCCCGCTACGGTTTAAATAAAAATATAGCGGCGAGGAGTGTAACGAGCCTCGCCGTTTGTGTGTACAAGGCGGTGAGCTTGTGCTGTATAATCGCTATGATATTGCGTATACATTATTTTTATGAGATTATTTTGTTATATATATTTGACAATGTAGTGAAAATATGTTATAATACTTTAGAATACACAGAAAAGAAAGGATTGAAAGTATGTTTCAAGGAATAGACGAATACGTTATCAATTTAAGAAGAGAAATTCATATGTATCCCGAGGTGGATTTTGATTTGCCTAAAACTGTTGCGGTGGTGAAAAGAGAGCTTGATGCCGCAGGTATTCCTTATACCGAAAAATACGGAGAGGGAAGCGTTGTTGGATACATAAACCCCGAAAAAGAGGGCTTTACCATTGCAATCAGAGCGGATATGGACGCCCTCAGACTTCAAGAAAGCTTAGACGTCCCCTACCGTTCGAAGAGAGACGGTTATATGCATGCGTGCGGACACGATGCTCATACTGCAATGCTTTTGGGAGTAGCCAAGGTCTTGAAAAGCATAGAAAAAAGCCTTGAATGCAGAGTAAAGCTTTTGTTCCAGCCCAGCGAGGAGGGTGTAAAAAGCGGCTCTGTGATGATGATTGAAAACGGCGTTTTGGATGACGTTGACGTCATTATAGGACAGCACGTGACCAACAAGTTAGACGTGGGAGTTATGGGCGTGTGCCCGGGAGAATCACAGGCCTCGAGCAGGCATTTCAAGATTGAGGTTTTCGGAAAGAGCTCTCACGCCGCAGCATCTCATAACGGTATCGACGCTCTCGCCATAGCGGTGCGTATGTACAGTGCGATTCAGCTGGTGCTCAGCAGGGAGATTTCGCCTGTTCAGAGATACCTTTGCTCTATCGGAACGCTGAATGCCGGAACAACGCATAACAACGTGGCGGACCATGCGGTTATGACGGGTACTATCCGTACCTTTGACACGAAGCTCAGCGGATTTATTTTCAAGCGTATAGAGCAGATTGCAAAGGGACTTTCCGAGGAAACAGGTGCAAGAATCACTGTGTTTGGTCCGCTGAAATCGGTTTGCGTTTACAACAACCCCTATTTGTCCGAGCTTGCCAGGAAAGCAATGGGTGCGGTTGTAGGAGAAGAAAACGTGCAAGACTTCGAAATCACAATGGGCTCTGAGGATTTCTCACGCTACGGAGAGGTTGTTCCGGCGGTCTTCATAAGATTAGGCACAAGAGACGAGGCGAGGGGAATAACGAAGGGAGGCCATCACTCCGACTTTGATATCAGCGAGGATGCTCTTATTAACGGAGTTAGAGCTATGGTTCAATTCGTTACAGACAACCAAAAGGGTATCGACAGAGAAAAAATGATAAAGTCGGATAAAAGAGGTATATTTAAGTAAATAAAAGCATAGCCCCCTATCTTTGTCATAAGCTTGTTTAAAAATTGGCATAGAGCGAGGGACTATTGGAGAATTTTGAAATTCTCAAAACAGTAATTGCAGCATTTCTTGCTTTGTGCTATAATTAAGGCAATAATGCGTGTCAAAGCTAAATGAGGAAACAAGAAATGAAGCTGACCGAAATTTTTAAGGGTGACAAATTTTCCCTCTCCTTTGAGGTCTTCCCGCCGAAGACGGACACCGCCTTTGAAAGCGTCAGGAGTGCAACCGAGGAGATTGCAAAGCTTTACCCGTCGTTTATGAGCGTGACCTACGGTGCGGGCGGCGGAACGAGCAAATACACCCTCGAGATTGCGAAAAATATAAAGAAGAACTACGGCGTGCCGACTCTTGCACATCTTACGTGCGTTTCCTCGACAAGAGAAACCGTGCGTGCAAAAATAGCCGAGCTGAAAGAGGCGGGGATTGAAAACGTAATGGCACTCAGGGGAGATTTGACCCCCGAGCTTGCTGCCGGCGACAGGAGCACGTGGGATTTTCGCCACGCAGTTGACCTGATACGGGAGCTTCGCTCAGCGGGGGAGGATTTTTGCATCGGCGGTGCTTGCTACCCCGAGATACACCCCGAAAGTGCAAATCAAAATGAGGACATCAAATTCTTAAAGGAAAAGGTGGAGGCTGGCTGCTCGTTCCTCACCACGCAGATGTTCTTCGACAACAACCTTTTGTATAATTTTCTTTACAAAATCCGTGAGGCAGGCATCACAGTCCCCGTCATTCCGGGTGTTATGCCGATAACGAACGGCAATCAGGTCGAGCGTGCCGTAAGGCTCTCAGGCTCGTTTATACCTCAACGCTTTAAGTCACTTGTGGACAGGTTTGGCACAAGCCCTGCCGCAATGAAGCAGGCGGGTATCGCCTATGCAACCGACCAAATCATAGACCTGTTTGCAAATGGTATCAAAAACGTACACGTCTACTCTATGAACAAGCCTGATGTCGCCCTGGCAATACAGAAGAATCTCTCGGATATTATTTCATAAAAATTTTAGCCGTCCGCACATTGATTTGCGGACGGCTTTTTGTTATTCTGTTTGTGTGTCAATACTCATCTCTCCAAGCATCGAGCCACTTTGTATATACCTCTCGGTAGTCTATTTCTTGACGAACGAAATTGATGTCTATACAGCTTGTATCCGAGCAGTTTTCTAACAAAGAGAGGGCTTCGGGTGTAATTTCAACGCCTCGGGAGTTGGTGTTGGCTTTAGGCAATTTTATGTATCTTTCTCGCCCAATCCTCTCAAGAACCGCACATTGTGATTCTTTTGAAAAAAGAAGTAGCTTTCCTTGCCCGCCCCACCTGATTTTTGCGACCATCATATCACAAGACGGCGTGTAATTGCTTTTGAATTCCAAGGCTTTTTGGGGATCGACTGTCCAGATTAGCTTAATCGGACTCCATCTGTCGGAGCTTGTGGTTGTTGTTTTGATGGAAAGGGGAGTGTTGCTTACAATTACGTCTGTTTCGGGTGCGGTGATTGGGATGTTGGGGTCAACAATGTCTATTCCGAATTTATACATCAACAGGGCTATAAGAATTCTTTCTCTGACGGAGCCTATTTCCATTCCCACCTTCCCGTTTCTTGAGCTTTCCAATTCCGCTAATTGAAACAAACGAGGCAGCTTGTTTTTTATGCGTCTGACAATTAAATTATCATCGAACAGCTTTTTATATACACTATTGCTCATATCTTATCACTCCTCGAGAATTTTAATAAGTGTTTGTGCCATATGCCAAGCGAACACAGGTGCCACGGCATTGCCGACCTGTCTGTACGCATCGGAAACGGATTTGTAAAAAACAAAATCATCAGGAAACGTCTGAATGCGTGCGGCTTCTCGCGCTGACAGTCTTCTTGGCAAAGAATAATGAAATTCAATGTTCCCGTGGTGCTCGGCTCGCATAGTGGGTGAGGGCTTGTCGGCTTTTGTTATGGTGTTGCCTTGCTTGCCCTTGCAAAATTTCGCTTTGGAATATCCGTAATTAGGTAAAGAGCGGTGCTTTTCATCGTCCTCCAAATCTCCGATAGCTTCTTTAATGCTGACCCAAGGAAGCAGAGATTTGTCCACCGATGAGTGAGTGGGAGGCGTCCATTCTATGCTTTTGCTCAAATCCTCCCTGACACCGATTATAATAACTCTTTCTCTTGTTTGGGGAACTCCGTAATCTGCGGCATTGAAGAGCTTGTAATCAACCTTGTATCCGAGCTTGGCAAAATCCTTTGTTATTGTATTGATAGCAAGTCCGTTTTCCCAAGAAATCAGTCCTTTGACGTTTTCTGCGAGAAAAGCCTTAGGCTTTAACATTTCAACTACCTTAACCATACTTAAATACAAATTGCCTCGGTTAACGGTCAAGCCTTTTCTTTTTCCTGCCAGACTGAAATCTTGGCAGGGGAACCCGCCGATAACAACGTCTGCCGATTGAGGCAACGCCGTGCTTTCGGGGAACATAGAAAGCTGGCAGCTTTCATCCTTTAAAATTTGTGTTATGTCTTTACAAACAACATTTATGTTTTTGAAATTCAAAAGTTGTGTTTGCGTTGCTTTTTCGTTTATATCATTTGCCCACACAATATTAAAGGGGTTTTTCGGATAATGCCTATTTAAGTATGTAAAATCGCCTCTTATACCCAAATCAAGTCCGCCGCACCCCGAAAATAAAGAAACGACTTGATATTCTTTCATTGTAAGCTCCTCTTGGATAAATTATCACTTTATATTTTAACGCATATTAATTATAACATAAAATAAAGCAAATTTCAACAATTTAAAACGAAAATAATAATACCGGTATGCAAAGCCTGCAATTTCAAAAAACGTAAAGAAAAATGTTTATTTGCAAGAAAATTAAGCAACCGCAACGAAAATGTTGCGGTTGCTTTTGATATGTTAAAAATTTGAATAAAATTAAAAACCCCACACCCGTGTTGAGTTTTTTTGGCGAGTTTTTGCTATTTTTCTCTCGTTTTTTTGAATTAAAGCTCCGAGAGAAATTCCTCGATTCTTTCAAGAGCCTCCTTGATATGTGTGGTGGAGTAGCAGTACGAAGCTCGAACGAAGCCCTCGCCCGACTGTCCGAAGGCTGTGCCGGGGACTATTGCGACCTTTTTGGACATCAAAAGCTTCTCGCAGAATTCATCGCTCGAAAGTCCCGTTGACTTTATTGAGGGGAATGCGTAAAACGCACCCCTTGGCTCACGGCATTCAAGACCTATTTTGTTGAAGCCGTTTACAATAATACGCCTGCGGTCATCGTATTCCTCACGCATACGCAAAACCTCGCCGTCGCAGGAGCGAAGAGCCTCGATTGCTGCGAGCTGAGAGGTTGTGGGTGCGCACATAATAGCGTATTGATGTATTTTTGTGACCTCGGAAATTATGGGAGCGGGACCGCACGCATATCCAAGCCGCCAGCCGGTCATAGAGTAAGACTTTGAAAAACCGCCAATCAAGACGCATCTTTCGTAAAGTCGAGGGACGGATGGAACGGACGTGTGAGATACTCCAAAGGTAAGCTCTGCATATATCTCGTCCGAGATTATCATTACGTTTGTACCCTCAAGCACGTCGGCAAGAGCTTCAAGGTCAGCCCTTTCCATTATTGCACCCGTGGGGTTTGAGGGGTAGGGAAGAATCAGAGCCTTTGTGCGTGGTGTGATTGCACGGGACAGCTCCTCAGGGGTGATTTTAAAGTCGTTTTCCGCCTTTGTTTCCACTATAACAGGCACGCCGCCTGCAAGACGGGTGATAGGCTCGTAGCACACGTAGCTCGGCTGAGGGATTATAACCTCGTCACCGGGATTTATGATTGCACGCACCGTCATATCTATTGCCTCACTGCCGCCGACGGTGACGAGCACTTCTTTAGCGTGGTCGTATTTTACCCCGAATTTTCTGTTAAGATAAGACGAAATTTCAAAGCAAAGGGCGTCAAGTCCCCTGTTCGCCGTATATCTTGTCTTTCCGTCCTCGAGGGTGCGAATGCCGGCGTTTCTGATCTGCCACGGCGTTCTGAAATCCGGCTCACCGACTCCAAGGGAAATGACGTCTTTCATAGAAGCGGCAATGTCAAAGAATTTTCTGATTCCGGACGGCTTTATTTCGGTGACGGTTTTTGAAAGGATTTCGGAATAGTTCATCACAGTGAAACGTAGCCCCTTTCGTCATTTTCCTCCGTCTTCAGCTCACACCCAAGCTCCTTATATTTTCTCATAATAAATTGAGTTGCAGTAGACGTCACGGAATCAATTACGGCAAGCTCCTTTGCCAAAAACGAGGAGACCTCGTGGAACGTCTTTCCTTTTACGGTCACGATAAGGTCGCACGCCCCCGACATAAGGGAAACGGACTCAACCTCGGGGTAGCGGGAGATACGCTCCGCAACGTCCTCAAAGCCAAGGCCTGCTGTGGGAGTTACCTTAAGCTCAATGATCGCGCTGACCGACTCGGGGTCTACACGCTCCCAGTCTATAATTCCCTTGTATCCTCTTATGATACCCTCGTTTTCCATATCGGAAATTTCACGGCGGACCTCATCCACCGTAAGTCCCGTTATGGTTGCAATATCCTCGTTTGAAATACGTGCATCCTTTTCAAGCAGCTTCAAAATTTTCTTGTTCATTTTCGTTTCTCCTTTTTATATTATACGTCAAAGACAAATAAAAAGTCCGTGGCAAAAAATGCCACGGACGAAAAAATCGTGTTACCACCGTGATTCACAAGCACCTCACAGCGCTTGCCTTATGAGGTGCACTACGACACCTCGACGCTCTAACGGGCGTACCCGCTCGGCATTTACTTTGCGAACAACGCATTTCCCTCCGAGGGCTTACAAACTGCTTCATCTTATTGCACGCCGAGGCTTGCACCCAAACGCCCCGTCTCTGCCTTTTGTCATACATTAAGACTACTTCTTTTGATCACAGCCTTTGTTTTTGGTGTTAGTATATCACATTTTTTATTCTTTGTCAAGACTAAATGAAAATTTTGGGATTTCCTTTTAAGCTTCCTTATATTTTAATCTTTGAAGACTTGAAATCTCGTCGCATCCCTTTAATGCCTCATCGATCTTGCCGTTATAAAACAGGTTCAAATAGTTGGTTAAAAGCTCGCTGTGCGCCTCGCAGCTGAATATGTTTTTGAGCAAGCTCATAGGTCTTAATCCCTCGGGCGTGTCGGCTTTAAGAACCTTTGAGTTGAAATCTGACACTGTTTTTATGTAACCGTCCTCGCCGTTGGCTCCCATTTTTGCCAGGCACCACGAGTCGAAGCGTTTTCTGATTTCCTCCTCGCTTTTGATGGGGGCTGTGATATAATCAAGATAACCGCGCATATATTCAAGCTCCTCACCCTCAAGGACCGTATGCGTATCTACGCCGAATTTATAGGGAATAACCTCAAGCGTTATGCTGCCGTCTTTGGAAATATTGAGCATCGACATATATCCTGCCGACCACGAGGGAGCATAAGATTTCAGTACAGGGAAGAAGAAATTGCCCATACTGTAAACAATAGGTGCACCGTCGTAAATTTCATACCCTTGGGGGCAGTGGGTGTGCATTGCGATAACTGCGGCGGCACCCATATCGACGAAGTTGCGGTACATTTCAACCTTACCCGGGGAGGGGAAGGGGTTGCCCTCGTTGCCGCCGTGGAAATAAATTATAGGAAGCATTCCGTCTGCTCTTGCCGACCTGATTGCTCCTTTTACTCTTGAAAGGCTATATCCCGCAGTTCCCGAAACGTTGTCGTCAGCAACGCCAAATTCGTTTTCGCAAACACCGATAATTGCAACACGGGTGCCGTCCTTTTCAAAAATTGCAGGCTTGTAAGCCTCTTTTATATTTTCTCCCGCACCGAAAACGGCGTAGCCGTGCCGACGGAGCAGGTCCATGGTTCTGAACATCGGCTCGGGACCGAAATCCTTTGTATGATTGTTTGCAAGTCCGACCGCTGTGGGAGATAGCACATCTATGTATTCTATGAAATCCTCGGTGGACATAAGGTTAGGGCCGTCCTTTGGGATGGGCGTGTAGTCCCCCTTAACCCCGAGAATGTTTTCGAGATTGACGACGCTGAAATCGGCACGCCTGAAATACTCCGAAGTTTTGTACATAGCGGCTTTTGCCGCCTCCTTGCCGGGAAAGGTGGGAAGATAGTTGAATGACATATCAGAGGCAAACAGAATTTTCATTTGAGTTCATCCTTTCGTTTTGTTTTTTTAGTATATCATAAACGTTTTGTAAAATCAATAGCACAGGCGTGCAAAATCAATAATTCGTTGACTTTTTTCTTCGTTTGTGTTAAGATTGATGTTGAAAGGCGGGAAGAAAAACGGTATGGACACCTTTGATATAAAAAACAGGTTGAACAAAATTCCTCATATTCCAAAAAACATAGAGGTTCGCTATTTTGACGTGATAGAATCGACCAGCACCGCTGCAAAGTCGGACGCAGGGCGTGCCGAGTGCGATGTCCTGTACGTTGCAAGACGGCAAACGGCAGGCAGAGGGCGGCTTGGCCGCAGCTTTATCTCCCCGGAGGGAGGGCTTTATATGAGCTTCCTTTTTTGTGGAGAAAGGCGTGCCGAGGACGCCTTGAAAATGACTGTCTATGCGGCGGTCTGTGTGGCTCGTGCGATAGAGGCTCTCACGGGCCTTGACGTAAAAATCAAGTGGGTCAACGACCTCTTTTTGGGAGAAAAGAAGCTTGCGGGCATACTTTGCGAGGGTGTTTTTGACACACGGGGTGGCATCTGTGCTGCCGTGCTTGGCATCGGCGTGAATCTGGTCGGTGATTTGGGCTTGGAAATTAAGGACATCGCAACCACGCTCTCGGAGCATACGGAATGTGTGCCGAGTGCGGAGGAGCTGCTTGTAAAAATCGTGGAGGAGCTTTATTCCCTCTCCGGTGAAAGGTTCGCCGACGTTCTGTGCGAGTACCGTCGACGCAGCTGTGTCATAGGAAAGCGTGTGAAAGTATTAAAGGCTGACTCGGAATACTATGCGACAGCAACCGACATCGACGAGGCGGGCAGGCTCGTTTTGCAAAAAGAGGACGGCTCGTGCGAGCATCTTATGACAGGCGAGGTCAGCGTGCGGCTGACTTAAAATTCCCCAAAAGGGCGAAAGCCGCTTTGCTTTTAGGCACCGCTCCTATTGGGATATATGATTATGTAAGCTTCGCTTTTTTGCGTATAACTGCGGAAAGAAAGTTGATTTTTACGGGTACGCTGCAGCAGGATTCAGAACGGGTACAATCGCCGTGCGGACACCGTGAGAAAGAAAAACGAAAAATATTTAAAAAACTATTGAAAACTGCAAAAAAATGTGCTACAATATACACCGTAAAGAAAAAGAGCGGCAAATCCGCAAAGCTTACATAAAATTTATGCACCTCTAGCTCAGTTGGTAGAGCAACTGACTCTTAATCAGTGGGTCCAGGGTTCGAGTCCCTGGAGGTGCACCAAAACAAAAAGACCGCAAAAAGCGGTCTTTTTTGTTTTGAAGCACCTCCGTGCCTCAAACCCACTTTTAACAAAGTGGGTTCTCAGGTCAAGTCGCATAGACTGCCGCTCGGGGTGGATAACTTCAAAACGTTCCGCTTTTTCCGAAGATAAGTAAGTAATCCTCGCTTGGCAGGATACCGCAAGCGGTATGCGCCACAAAATGTTTTCTGCTTGGCTC
>JAZOQA010000075.1:0-65929 GCA_045655765.1 Eubacteriales bacterium
CGAGGTCGTCGATTCGACGTACTATTCCTGTTGCTTTCATTTATATATAATTCTCCTTTTGTTTTCGGGTACGATGTTAGTATCTGTAAACGGCGAAAAAATTATACTATTCAACTTGACTTTTGCTAATAAATATGATATTATTATTTATAAAAAATGATTGTATGAAAAATTGTTTGAGCTGTCAAAAAAGCATCGAAATTTCAAAGGGTTCATAAAAATAACTTTGTACTCATCTTAGCAATTTTTTAAAGTTATAACAAGCACAAATCAACCTTTTATTTACACAGCCGTATGTATTTTTTATAACGGTCACAGAGAAAAATATGATATGCCTTGGAAAGGAATTTAATTATGAAAACAACGTTTTGTGTTGCAGGCGATATGCTTATACAAAGAAGGATACCAAAGGAAAGCATCGGATTTTCCGAGGTAAGCAATCACTTGCGCAAATCTGATGTACGATACTTTAATCTCGAAACAACCCTCTTACGTGGGGAATATTACGGCAATCAATTTTGTGGCGGAAGCTATCTGCGTGCAGACCCCTCGGTGCTTGATGATGCCAAAGCTTATGGCTTTAATCTGGTAAGCTTTGCAAACAACCACTGTATGGACTTCGGCCATAACGGACTTATAGCAACAAAGCAAGCAGTAGATGATGCCGGGATCGTAAATGCCGGTGTTGGTGCAAACCTGGACGAAGCTGCAAGTGCCGCCTTTTTGGATACGCCCAATGGAAGAGTGGCTTTGATCGGTGTTGTTTCTACTATGGTAAATGAATCCGCTATGGCAGGAAAACAATCCCGCAGAACACCCGGTCGCCCCGGTGTCAACGGTTTACGCACACAAGAATATCTGCAGGTAACCGAAAGCCAGATGCAGGTGATCCGACAGATCGCCGAGCAGAGTCATATCAACGCAAGAGAGGAAATCAAACGTGCCGAAGGGTATCTTCCCGCTCTCTCAAATGAGGAATTTGCTTTAAAAGATATGAGATTCCGACTGGGAGATGATACCCGATATGTGACACACCCACATCCTGAGGATATGGCTCGGGTACAAAAGGCTATTTATAATGCCCAGATGCAAGCGGATTACATACTCGTTTCCATTCATTCCCACGAGCTTTCCGGTAACAAAAAGGAAAATCCTGCTGATTTTATTGTGGAATTTGCACATCGGTGCATCGATGCGGGAGCCCACGCTGTCATTGGCCACGGACCTCACCTGTTAAGACCTATTGAAATTTACAAAAACCGTCCCATTTTCTACTCTTTGGGAGATTTTGTAATTCATAACGAGTGCATTCCCTATGCTCCTGAGGAAATGTTTGCCGATCAGAAATTAACCAGCGATGCCACAATGCGTGACATTTTCTATAACCGCTCTGCAGGCTACACCAGAGGGCTGATGAGAGATCGCCGTATGCTGGAATCCGTCATCCCCTATTTTGAAATGGAAAACGGAGAATTAACGCATCTTGAGCTTATGCCTATTGAGCTGCAGTTTGACTTGCCGGTATGGAGAAGCGGAAATCCCAGATTCTCCAATCAGCACGGAATCATTGAGAGATTGGCCGAATTATCAGCTCCCTATGGCACAAAGATACGTATTGACGAGCGTGGATACGGTATTGTTGATATCTCTTAAACAGGAGAACACGATTATATAAAAAAGTTGGTGACGATATGCAACACAGATTTAGTAATACAGAAGAAGCATTTCATACGGTTGATGCCAATATAGAAAAATATTTGGATTTTCTTTGTAAAATCTGTTCTTATGAGGCAAGAGCGTATGACAAAGAAACCATTGATTGTATGGTAAATTACATTGCGGCCTTTGCAAAACACGAAGGCTTGCAGGTAAAACGGACACCTATGGAAAAATGCGGTGATTTTCTCACCGTAGAAATCAATCCGGGTGCTGAAAAAGGCTGTCTTTTTCAAGCTCATATGGACACGGTTCACGAAAAAGGAGTTTTTGGCGAGCCGCCCGTGCGAAGGGACGAAAATCGGATTTATGGTCCCGGGGTCATTGATTGCAAGGGTGGCATTGCTATTGCCCTTTTGTGTATGAAAGCCCTGTTGGACAACGGCTTTAAGAAGCACGTTCGCTTGATCCTAACTTCCGACGAAGAGATTTCAAACATCTTAGGTGGCGAGAAAGAAATTCAATTCATCAAAGACAGTGCCGCAGGGTTCCCCTGTGCAATCAACTGTGAAACCGCCGAAAACGATGAGGTTGTAATTGCCCGCAAGGCTATTTTGAAATATCGGCTGGATATTCACGGTGTCAGCGGCCACTCCGGGAAGCATTATTTTATCAGCAAAAATGCTATTTTAGAAGCGGCACACAAAATCGTAGCTTTGCACGAAAAGAGCATCCCGGGAGGAACTACATACAGCTGCAATATCATCGAGGGCGGTAAAGTTCTAAACATTATTCCCGACAGCTGTAGTGTTTCCCTGGATATTCGGGCAGTTACTGTTGAGGATATGGAAAACGCAAAGAAAACGGTCGATGAGATTGCACAAACGGCTTTTGTTTCGGGTACAAGCTGCGACGTAATCTTACTAAGCACTCGACCGCCTATGGAAAAACAACCTCAAACACTTGTCCTGTTAGACAAGCTGCTGGCTGTCTGCCACAAGTATCACCTCGGAACCCTGACCCCTTTGGAGGGAGGTGGAGGTTCCGACTCCTGCTATACCCAATTAGCGGGTATTACGTCCATTTGCGGAATGGGTGCCAGCGGCGGCAAGCAGCATACGCCAAACGAATTTCTTAACATCGCATCTATTCCACTACGTTCAAAAATCCTAACAGCTTTTTTGCTTGACGGTGATTGAATCCAATAGCGTTGAAAATCAAGATAAAAATTGATATGCACCCCAAAAGTTATACACTTTTGGGGTGCATATTATTTCTAAATCCGCTTTTCTTATAAATGCGAGCTACACTTTTGAAATTACGTATTCCGAAAAGGCTTTTATACTGTCTGATGCTCCAAGGGTCAAAATCTTTGATTTCGCTTTTTCAAATCTCTTATATGCTTTGATATCGGTGCGGTGAATATCGCTTCCAATGGCTAAAACCGTGCCATCATTCAGCCACCTCTTTATATGAGGCTTTACAAATATTCCACACAAAGCATCAGCGTTAAGCTGAATTTTTGCACCTCTGTCAACAAGAATGTCTATATGCTCCGGGGTATATCTGTCTGCGTGTGCAAGAACAACCTCAAATCCACTATTGATAAGCCTTGAAACCGAGCGACGGTATTCTGTTTTAAAAACTGTGAAAGGTAATTCCAAGAGGATAATATCGGTTCCCTTAACACAAAGATCGTGCAATTTGTCAAGATGCTCTATTCCGTCACAAATAAGCACCTCCGCACCGAGAATAACCCGAGGCATCTCTTGTGTTAAAGCTGTGCTTAAATCCTCGAACGTGCGTTGCCTCAATGACAAAAATTGTTCGACTGAATGACTCTCAGGATAAAAATGCGGTGTCGCAACAACGGTATTAACACCGTGTGAAGCAGCATATTCAAGCTGTTTTTTTGATTCAGCCAAGGAAAAACTGCCGTGGTCTGCTCCAGGAAGAATATGTGCGTGAAAATCAATGATATCAAAATTCCTTGCACTCATTTTCACACCACCACTGATTATTTATTTTCCAAATCTTTGTTTCCGGGCTTTTGTGAATAAGTTTTACGTCCGTATTCGGTGCTATAAGATTCGTAATTCCTCTTACTTAAATAATATTTACGCTTTTTCTTAAGGTTAATAGAATCAAGCACAATACCGAAAATTTCCGCATCGACCTGCCCAAGGGAGTTTATTGCAGCACCAACAGAGCGTACATCTGAATAGTCCGCACGAACAACGATTAGGTAGCCGTTTACGAATTCATTAAGAACGATAGCATCGCTCACAACATTTACAGGGGGAGTGTCAAATATGATATAATCAAACCTCTCCTCGAGTATTGAAATAAGTGTCTTCATATTTGTGGAGTTAAGAAGACCGACGGGGTTGACAGTCTCTGCACCCGATGTGAGAATAGAAAAATTGGGTGTAGAGGTTGTAACTATATTTGGCTCGTCATCAATACCTGCAAGATATTCACTCAAGCCGTGAGTGTCTATACCTTTATCTAAAAGAAGCTGAGAAGTCCTTGATTTTCTCATATCACTGTCAATGAGAAGAACACGAATATTATCGGAATGCTGTGCTAAGGTAAGTGCAAAATTAACGGAAACAGAAGTCTTGCCCTCACCTGCGAATGCACTGGTTACACAAATTTTCTTGCATTTGTCATCAATTGGCAAATAAAGTACGTTTGTACAAAGAGACCTGTAAGCCTCACGAACAGCAAACGGTGTGGATTCGTTAATCAAACGCTTTGCATCATTTGCCACGGTGTCGTGTGCTTGAAGTTTCTTTCTCTTAAAAAAACCAAACATTTTAATTTCCACCTCCGTATCCACAGCCTTCAGTGCTCTTTACAATTTCTTGATACGGGATTACACCAAGCACCGGAATATCAAAGTAATCCTCAATCTTCTCCTTATCTCTGATAGTAACGTCAAAAAGAGCAAATACAAGTATTAAGCCGGCAGAGATAATAAAGCCGATAAGGAAGCCTATAATCGTATTACGAACTTCATTTTTGCTGTTAGGGTTTGCAGGATCAGGGAGCTTGGGTGAAGAAATAAGGTTCAAAAGTCCGCTGTCATCCTCTATTGAAGCTACAAGCTCTATGAGACACTCAACGGTGGTTTGGGCAACCATATAGGCTATATAGGGGTCTGTATGAGTAATTTTAACATAGAATATCGGGTCATCTGACTTTACAAACGCAAGCATAGACCTAAACTGCTCTGCCGTAACATCAACACCCTTTTCTTTTGCCGCATTTTGTACAGTCAAAGCAAAATCATCACCCATTGTTGTTGCATAAAAGTAATTATTAATTTGGTCTATAGCAATTTCAGGGTCATATATCGTGGGGGCAGACTTATCACTGTTTCTTTTGGGTTCTACAAGAAATAGTGCTGAAGAAGTGTACGTATCAACCTTGGTATAAGAATAGACGAAAAGACCGCTTGCACACAAAACCGAAACGATCAAAATAATCCAAGCCTTGGGGAGAAGCAATTCTATTAAATCTTTAAATGTGTGTTCCTTTTTTTGCTTTTTTTCCATTTTAACCTCCGATGGAAGAAGTCGATTTTATCACAAAATTATGTGCCGCTTCAAAAATGGGCGGCACATAATTCCGATTAATTCACATTGCGTCGTCAGCACCAGCTACCGTCTCTATCCATTTTGCGTAAAGAATTACCTTATAGCGACCTGTTTTTACAGTTTCAACACGAGTAGCTTCGGAGAAATCATCAGCAGCATACCAACCTCCAAAGGTGTAATTTACCGTTTTGCCGTCAATTGTTTGGGACGCTTTGGTAGGTACGTAGGAGCTGTCAAGGTTAAGCTCGGTTATAATTCCGGAGACAGGAATGAAATCCTCGGCAAACTCACCGCCGTTAAGCTCATATTCAATCCAAGTGTCACAGGTGTCTTCTGCGGTCCACTCAACCTTTATCTTTTCATTCCATTTTGCGTAAAGAGTGATTGCACCGGAATTGATGCCGATATTTGAGATCTTGTTTGTAGAGGTCATAGCCTCATCCTTATACCAGCCACCAAATTCATAAACATAAGCATAAGTTACGCCGTCCTCTTGCGTGGGAATGACCTCAACTCTCGTTGGAATATAGTCTCCTGTGAGAGATAAAGTGCCGCTGGAAATGCCGGAAACGGGAACAAAATCGCCCTCAAAGGCTCCGCCGTTGAAGTTATATTCAACCCAAGTGGAGCAAGTAACCTTGTTATCGGGAGTCCAATAAACGTGCTCGCCGTTTGCACAAACATCATTACCTGCACAAGCTAAGCAAACGGTATCGCAATGGTATGACGTATAAATGTCACCTGTATACTTAAGAGACATAGAGTACGTTGCCTGCTCCGAGATAATGGGCGTTGCAATAGTTACACCGCTCTCGATGGTCTTTCTGAAATTAAGTCCCTCAACTCCGTATTGAAGGAGATTTCTAAAATAAGGATCGGTATTAATCTTATAGATGATTTGCATTGCACGGTATGCAAGAGAGCCATATCCTACAACAGCAAACGCACTCTCATAAACATTGTCAATTGTAGGGGTGGGAGCTTCGATTTCCACACAGTACCAATCCTCCTCCGCTGCCACTCTGTCTCCAGGGTAACCCTCGACACCGATCTTGACAATTTCATCAACCTCAAGTCCAAGCTCGGCAAGATACTGCTGAACTGCTGCACTTGAGCTTACGTGCTCTGCAAACCTTGATGCAAGTGCCTGTGCCTTTTCAACAGAATCACACTCAACAGCAGCCTTGGTTTCGTTACAGAACTGCACCATATCTCTGTTGATATAGATGTATTTGTACTGACCGTATGCATAATTGTTGGGAACAAGATAGCTTGTAGAAACAACCTCTGTTCCTGTGGGATTTCCTTCATTATCATACACAGTAACCGTCTTCTCGCCATATGTGAGGGGAAGAAGATTTGCAAGCTGCTTTTTAAGTGATCCGAACTCCTTCATACTATAAGAATCGTAGAGATTCAAAAGAAGCCCACGGTTATCAAGCTCATCGTAAAGCTCCTTGCTGTTTATAAGAACGATGGAAGCCTTTTCTTCTTCTGCATTAAGGAATTTCTCACGTGTATTTTCCGCAAGCACCGTTTCCTTATACTCATCGGCAGATATATAATGCATCACTACCGACGTTTTATAAAGACGCTCAAACTCGTCTTTGATTTTATTGCTAACGGTCTGCTTTGCGTTTTCAACAGTTTCATCACCGCAAACAATGTAAAAATCAAGGGTCTTTTCCTCAACAACGGGAGGAACGTAGCCAAAATCCTTCAATTCCTCGTTTGCCTGTGAATTGATATCATCATCGCACGCAACCAAAGCGGAGCACATCATAAGCAAAGCCAAGAGTGCACATATCAGCTTCTTCATTATGTAGATAAACCTCCAAAATTATAAAACTTACTGTATTATTCTACAATATTATTATTTAAAAGTCAAGGGATTTCATAGCATTTTAAATATTTTTACCCCTCTTTGTCGCAATTCACAAAAAAGCATATCTGTTTTTGTGAATATTGCCCATCAGTTTGCAAGATAATCTTTAAGCGTCTTAGACCTTGAGGGGTGGCGAAGCTTACGAAGCGCCTTTGCCTCTATCTGTCTTATACGCTCTCTGGTGATATTAAATTTCTTTCCTACCTCCTCAAGGGTTCTTGGTCTTCCGTCCTCAAGACCAAAGCGCAGCTTAATAACCTGCTCCTCTCTTGGGGTCAGGGTATGAAGAACATTGCAAAGGTGCTCACGCAAAAGCGAGTACGATGCACTGTCAGAGGGAGCGGGTGAATCGTTGTCCTCAACGAAATCACCGAGGTGGCTGTCCTCCTCCTCGCCTATGGGCGTTTCAAGAGATACAGGATCTTGAGCAATTTTGAGAATTTCGCGCACCTTTTCCGGAGTCATACCGAGTCTCTCTGCAATTTCGTCCGTCGTAGGCTCTCGTCCGCATTCTTGAAGTAATTGACGTGCTGTTCTCGAAACCTTATGTATGGTCTCAACCATATGAACGGGAATTCTGATTGTTCTCGCCTGGTCTGCGATAGCTCTGGTTATAGCCTGTCTTATCCACCACGTTGCATAAGTGGAAAATTTATATCCCTTGCTGTAATCGAATTTTTCAACAGCTTTCATAAGACCGAGGTTGCCCTCTTGAATCAAGTCGAGGAAATACATACCCTTGCCTACGTGACGCTTCGCTATGCTAACGACGAGGCGAAGGTTAGCTTCGATAAGCTCATCCTTTGCTGCCGCATTGCCAAGTGTAATTTGCTCGGCAAGATAAAGCTCACGTTCGGGAGAAAGAAGCGGAATTTTTCCTATCTCTTTAAGATACATACGAACAGGGTCGTCTATAGTTACAACTCCCTCAAGAAGCTTATCCATATTCTCAACGGATTTAGCATCCTGCTCGATTTCCTTCATATCATCGTTTTCAAGCTCGTCAGGGGAAACAGAATCAATATCAACCTGTGCAATATCGAAATTAATATCCTCAAGCGAAGTTACAAGCTGTGAATCTCCTATAGATCCCGACTCTCTGTCAATGTATTCGTTTACGTCAATTTTATCTTTGCTCATTTTTTACCTTCCTATTAAAGTTGCTTAATTATTTCGTTTCTTTGCAAGAAACTCGTTAAGTCCTTCATACGTATTGGTTTGTTCTGATTTTTTTCTATCTACTGATCTTTTTAAAATTTCAATACTCTCTTTTAAGGTTTCATCTCCGTTATCCGTAAAGTCCTCACGCATAAGCCTCATACGGGTAATACGTCCAACCTCGTCGGGAGTAAAGAATTCATCAAAAACGGGAAGCGAGTCATCAGCAGGCTCATAAGACGATTTTAGTAATCTAAAAACACGCTTTCCAAGCTCTGTAAAGAAATGGTCCTCGTTTAGTATGTCGCCCTCGAACACCGTTTTTCTGTGATTTGGCATATAAAGTAAGAGTCCCAGAACCGTCTCCTCGTTTTTCGCTACGGCGGGAGCCTTGACAAAATCGGGGTTGGTTCTGTCGGAGAAGCCCTCACTTTTTCTTATAAGATTGCGGGATTCTTCCTTTGCGCGCTTTGCCGTTCGGCTCGACATAATACGCTCTACATCATTCTTTATGCTGTGCTTTTCAACAGCAAAAATTTCAGACACGGTGCGTATGTAAATATCACGTTCTGCCGCAGAATAAATCTCTGAAATCAAATTTTCTGTTTCTTTCAACGCCTTGATTCTGTCTTGCGGAAGCTGTATATCATAACGTGAAAGAACGCTTTCAAGCTTATAATCAAACTCGCTTTTTACGTCTCCGAGCAGCTCTTCAAACTTCTCTTTTCCATAAGTTTTTATATACTCATCGGGGTCCTTTGAGCCCGGAATACGCAATACACTGACGTCCACACCGACACTGCTAAAAATCTTCAGTGCACGTTCCGTTGCCTTCTGCCCTGCCTCGTCGGAGTCATAAGATATGATAACTTTTTTTGTATATCTGCTGATAATTCTTGCCTGCTCCTCGGTTATTGCAGTACCAAGGCTTGCGACAGCGTTTGTAAAGCCGGCGGAATGCATCGCTATGACGTCCATATATCCCTCGCACAGGATCAGCCGCTCTGCACACGTAAGCCTTGCAAAATTTAAGGCAAACAGGTTGCGGGATTTTTTGAACACGGGCGTATCAGAGGAGTTTTTATATTTAGGCACGGAGCCATCCATAACTCTGCCGCCAAAGGCAATCACGTTGCCCGAAACGTCGATAATCGGGAACATCACTCGGTTGCGAAACGCATCGTAATACGTTCCTCTTTCACTTTTACCGCATAAAAAGCCATCGACAAGCTCGTCATATCCGTATCCGAGCTTAAGCATATGCTTTGAAAACATATCAAAGCTGTTCGGTGCAAAACCGAGTCCGAAATGCTCAATCGTTGCCAAGGAAAGCCCTCGCTTTTCCGTAAAATATTGAAGAGCCTCTTTAGCACCCGGAGCATCGGAGAAAAGACATTTGTTGAAAAACCTTGCCGCATCTACGTTCATTTGAATGAACCGACCCTTATCAACCCTCTTGTACTGAGGATAGCGGTCGTTTGTGATTGGTATTGTGATACCCGCTCTCTTTGCTAAAAATTCGAGTGCGTCGGGGTAATCGAGTCGCTCCATCTGCCGCACAAAGGTCACAGGATCTCCGCCTACACCGCAGCCAAAGCAATAAAAGCTGTTGCTTGCGGGATAAACTACAAACGACGGAGTCTTTTCATTATGGAACGGACATAAGCCCTTTAGATTCGAGCCTGCTCGCTTCAAAGGAATGTAGTTGCCTATCAGAGATTCGATGTCGTTTCTTGCGAGAATTTCATCGATTATCTCTTTACTTACCATAAAAGCCTCCTTTTCGTTTTTACTTACATATTAATATACGACAAAAAAATCGAAAAACACTCTAATTTTTTGATTTTTGTACTAATTTATTTTTTTATTTAAAAATCGAATTTTTCACCGCTTTTTGTGATTTGCACCCGACCTGCGGTAATCTCTATTATTTTTGCTTCAAATTCATCGGCTACGAGCTTTTTAACTCTGCCAAAAACAGTAACGTCGGTCTCGTACTCCGTGTCCTCTATTTTAAAGCCGACCTCGCTAAACAAAACAGAAATCCTTTGAAAATCGGAATAGCTAACCTTGATTTTGAAGCACAAATATACGTCATAGGTTATGATTTCAGCCGCATTAAGTGCACCAAGCGCCGCTTGTGTGTATGCGTGTACAAGACCGCCTGTGCCTAAAAGAGTTCCCCCGAAATAACGTGTAACCACTATAACGACGTCTGTGCAAGAATTTTTTCTTATAATATCAAGCACAGGCATCCCCGCCGTACCCTGCGGCTCACGATCGTCTGAAAAACGCATAATCGAATTTTCCCGCAAAAGATAGGCATACACGTGATGCTTTGCATCGGGAAATCTTTTCTTTGCGGATTCTATAAACGCTATGGCATCAGCCTCACGCTCGACAGGCAGAGCTTCACCTCTAAAAACAGATTTTCTGTCCTCGTATTCGAAGCGTCCGTACTGTCGCACGGTGGTGTATGAATCAGCCATACCCATCATTCCTCCGAAGTTATATATTTAGAATACATACCGCAACCCTTTGCGTCGAGGACAACTGTGACGAAAACTCCGTCCTCTCTGTAATCGACACACTCCACGGCATACGTATTATAAAGCGAGCTGACCGCCCCCTGCTCCATATACGGAATCAAAAGATTTACTCTTTTCTTTGCACGTTCAAGCACCTCGGCTACAAGTGATAGTAAGTCGTCAAGTCCTTCTCCCGTTTTTGCGGAAATAAATACCGAATCGCCGACACGTTCCTTTGAAATAGGCTCTTCCGCAGCGTCGCATTTATTATAAACGTAAACCGTGGGCTTATCCCCTGCACCGAGCTGCTCCGTAATTTCACGAGTCACCGCAAGGTGCTCCTCAAGCTCAGGATCCGTCACGTCAGAAACTACGAGTAAAACGTCCGCATACTTAACCTCGTCAAGAGTTGATTTAAACGCTTTTATAAGATGATGCGGAAGCTTTCTTATAAATCCTACCGTGTCAGTTAGCAAAACGGTCTCTCCGTTTGGAAGCTCAAGCTTTCTTGTCGTTGGGTCAAGAGTGGCAAAGAGCTTGTCCTCTGAGAGGACACCTGCTCCCGTAAGTGCGTTTAAAAGCGTTGATTTGCCCGCATTCGTATAGCCCACGATTGCAAGCTTATGAAGTCCGCTTCTGTCACGGCTCGCCCTCATTGTCGCACGGTTGCTCTCCATTTCCAAAAGTCTATGCTCAAGAGCGATGACGCGCTCCTTTAAATGACGTCTGTCGGTTTCAAGCTTTGACTCACCGGGTCCTCGAGAGCCTATTCCGCCGCCTTGGCGTGAAAGCTCCGCCCCCTTGCCTATAAGTCGGGGAGCTGAATATTTGAGCTGTGCAAGCTCTACCTGAAGCTTGCCCTCACCGCTGACTGCGTGCTTTGCGAAAATATCAAGTATCAGCATACTCCTGTCTATGACAGAAACACCGCCGAGGTCCTCTTCGAGATTGCGTATTTGTGCAGGAGAAAGCTCGAAATCAAAAACAACAAGCTCAGCCTCCAAGCTTTCGCAAAGCTCACGTATTTCCATAACCTTGCCGCTGCCGATACAAGTGCGTGGGTCATAGGTTTCTTTTACTTGAATTACCTTTGATAAAGAAACGCCACCCGCCGTGTCAAGCAAGCGTTCAAGCTCATCGAGTGAACGGACACACTCCTCCGACTCCGAGGTGCTATGTGCAATTCCAACAAGAATTGCCTTGATTTGTCCACAGTCCGTCATTTTTACCTCCCCCTTATTACTCTTTACAAAATACAAAGCACTGTCGCTTTGTGAGGACTTTTAATATAGAAAAATGAGCATAAGATACATCTCGCAAGGGAGACGGTCCTACGCTCATTTTCGGTGCAATGATTACTTGTTGTTTACCATTGCAAGACGCTTCTTGAACTTATCAACACGTCCGCCTGCGTCTACAAACTTCTGCTTACCGGTATAGAAAGGATGGCACTTGGAGCAAATTTCAACGTTCATATCACCCTTTACGGAGTGAGTCTTAACAGTCTCGCCGCAAGCACATCTGATGGTAGCTTCTTTGTATTCGGGATGCAATCCTGCCTTCATTTTAACACCTCACAATAATGATTAAATTTCAAATCTATTAGATTATAACACAAAAATAATCAATTTGCAATACTTTTTTTGAAAAAATTCAAATTTTTTCTTCAATTTTCTTACGCAGACGAGCCATAATTTTCTTTTCAAGCCTTGAAATATAGCTCTGCGATATTCCAAGTGCATCTGCAACCTCCTTTTGCGTAAGCTCTTCCCTGCCACCGAGCCCGTATCGCATTTCAATGATTACACGCTCACGTGGAGTTAACTCCTCTACGGCGGCACAGAGGATGCGTCTTTCCTCCTCCTCTTCCATATGCCTTGTCACAGTGTCGCTCTCGCCTCCGAGAATATCGGAGAGCAAAAGCTCGTTTCCGTCATAATCGACACTCAAAGGCTCATCAAAGGAAATTTCCCTTTTCTTTGTGGCATTTTTTCTTATAAACATAAGAATTTCATTTTCTATGCATCTTGATGCATAAGTAGCGAGCTTTATGCTCTTTTCCACATTAAAGGTAGAAACCGCCTTCATAAGCCCGACGGTGCCGATAGAAATCAACTCCTCTATACCGACGCCGGTGTTTTCAAATCTTTTTGCTATGTATACGACTAAGCGAAGATTTCTTTCAATTAGCAAGCATTTTGCCTCCTCTGATTCAATCCTCTCTATCGCCTCATCCTCTTCTGCTTCCGTAAGAGGCGGTGGGAGTATTTCGTTTCCGTTGATGTAATTTAAGGAGTTGTGTCGTGCGAAAAGAGTGAATATTTTAAATTTTATTTTAAAGTAAAATTTTTTAAATTTACCTAACATCATCAAGTGCGGCGGACGGGACGAGAATTTCGTATCCGCCGTATGTACCTCCCTCCGTGTCTATCGCAATCACAGCATTTATTGTATTTTTTTTACGTTTTCCGTTTTTTAGCGAAATGTTTACCGTATCAGGGCGTATTCCCACAAGTATTTTTCCGCCTCCGATGTTATGAACCGGTATAAGACAGATGCGTTTTGCTATTCTCCCTTGCAAATTTTTCACATCCTCTACACTGTAAGGAATATCTGCAGACAGCTTGCTTGCAACCGACTTTTTTAGTAATATTACCGGAAGAAGACCTGACGGTTCCTTTAAGAGATTTCCCGTGTCAACCAAGCCGCACGCCTCAATGCAACCCTCAAAAAGTGTTATTTGCACCTCGACCTGTCTTTCCGACTGAGTATGCGAAAACAGTGCGAGCAAAAGCTTAAAAACACCTATTGACAATAGTATAAGCACCGAAAGTATAAGCAGTCTTCTGTTAGGCTCATCGGACACTCGGTCATAAATAAACATATAAAGGTATTTATCCAAAAGACCGTAGCCGAACGTCACTATTCCACCGATCAGAATTTGAAAAACAAATAAGAGCACGGAGGTCTTCATACGTCTATAAAAGCCTGTGCCACGAGCGGCAAAGGTAAGAGATGAAGCGAAGTATATTCCCCCAAGAAGCACCTCCGTAGCAAAATATCCTCCAAAAAGCACACCGGCAACAGACAAAAATGCTCCGAGACCTGAAATAAGGCAAAGCCTTACTACGCTCCCTTTAACCTTTGAAAGCGATGCTGCAAAATACAGTGCGAGCATATCAACCGTAAAATTGATTAAAAAATACACGTCAACGTAAAAAATCAAAAAAAATCACCCCCGTGACGCTTATATTCTATCACGCAAGGGGCTATTATTTTGTCGCAAATTGACGGATGTGAATTTATTTTATAGCAAAAAATCAGGAACCGAACGCATTTAGAGATAGGCAAAAAAATATCCGAGGGACTTGTGGTCCCTCGGACAAAAAATTATTTAAAAAATTCCTCGATTTTGTCCGCCGCACGCTCTGTGTAGTCACCCTCAAAAAGCTCGATTACGCCCTTGTCGCAAAGAGATGCAAGACTTGGGTCTATCGGAAGCTTTGCAAGAACGCTCGTTTCATAAGATGCGGCAAGCTCTTCGATTTTGCTCTCGCCGTAAGGTCTTATAACCTTACCGCAATCGGGGCAAACAAGGTAGCTGTAATTTTCCACAAGGCCAAGAACCTTGACGTCCATCATCTTCGCCATATTTACAGCCTTTTCCACAATCATAGAAACAAGCTCCTGGGGGCTTGTGACAATCACAATGCCGTCAAGGGGAAGGCTTTGGAACACAGTGAGCGGAACGTCACCCGTTCCCGGAGGCATATCGACGAACATATAGTCTACATCGTTCCAAACGACGTCAGACCAAAATTGCTTTACTGTGCCTGCAATTACAGGGCCGCGCCAAACAACGGGCTTAGTCTCCTCATCAACAAGCAAATTAAGGCTCATAACCTCTATGCCCGTTTTGGTCATAGGAGGAAACATTCCAAGCTCCGAGCCTGTAACCGAGCCGGGCTGTAAGCCGAACGCCTTGGGTATCGAGGGACCTGTTATATCAGCATCGAGAATAGCCGCCTTATAGCCACGGCGTTGCATAGTTACGGCAAGCATAGACGTCACCAAGGATTTGCCAACGCCACCCTTACCGCTCACAACTCCGATAACCCGCTTTACGTTGCTTGCCTTGTTTTGAGGAGCGAGCAACGATTCCTTTGAACATTTTTGACTGCAATTAGCACAGTCGTGTGAACATTCTGCCATACTTTTTATACCTTCTTTGTGTTTTTTGTCAAATTGTCGAGAGCTTCAACTCGTTTTCTTTTACGCTGATTGCAACACCGCTCACTCCCGTTTCGGCGGAGTCGATTATAATTTCAGCGAGCTTATCCTCAACGTGCTTTTCTATAAAGCGACGCATATTTCTCGCACCGAATTTTTCGGAGTAGGCTTCCTTTGCGATAAACGAAAGAACCTCGTCGTCAAAGACCAGCTTAATGCCCTTTTCAGAAAGGTGGTCACGAAGCTTATCAAGCATAATTTTTGCAATTTTTGCAAAATCACTCTTATCAAGATGACGGAACGCTATAATCTCGTCAATTCGGTTGATGAACTCGGGTCGCAGAAAAGTCGCCAAAGCCTTGTTGACACGCTCCTTTGACAGAGATTCCCTGTTTTCTGCAAATCCGGAAATTGAATTTGAAGACTCACTGCCCGCATTTGTAGTCATTATTATAATGGTGTTTTCAAAATTCACTTGACGTCCTTGAGCATCTGTGATTTTTCCGTCATCAAGCACTTGAAGAAGAATGTTAAGCACATCGGGGTGTGCCTTTTCAATCTCATCAAACAAAACAACGGAATACGGGCGTCTGCGTATTTTTTCCGTGAGCTGACCCGCCTCATCGTAGCCGACGTAGCCGGGAGGAGCTCCTACGATACGGGATACCGAGTGCTTTTCCATAAACTCGGACATATCGAGCCTTATAAGAGCCTCAGGCTGCTTAAAGAGGTCCTCGGAGAGCACCTTTACAAGCTCGGTCTTTCCAACACCCGTAGGACCCGCGAAAATCATAGAAACGGGATTTCTTCTGTACGAAACGCCCGAGCGCTTACGCTTTACAGCTCTTACGACGGCATTTACAGCTTCATCTTGACCTATGATTCTTGCTCCGATACGCTCGGCAAGTCCCTTAAGCTCGCCAACCTCACCTACGGAAAGCTCCGAGGCGGGAATTCCCGTCCAAATCTCAATAACCTTTAAAAGGTCATTTGTATCAAGCTCAAGGGTACGAACAGTCTCGTTTATCTCCTCCTGCCTTTTTTCAATATTAAGTTTTTCAACCTTTAAATCGGCAAGACGCTTATAATTCTCCTCGGTCTGACCCTCCGGCTTTTCAACAGCCGCCTCTGCCGCTTCCATTGAGGACTTGAGAGAGAGAAGACGCTTTTCGTTTCTCCTCGCCTCGTTAATCTCGGGAGATGAGAGTGCTTTTTTCGCCGCCGCCTCATCTATCAGGTCTATTGCCTTGTCGGGAAGAAATCTGTCGGTTATATATCGTTCGGACAAAATAGCGGCAAGCCTTGCAACAGAATCGTTGATTTTAATTCCGTGATAATCCTCGTAATAGGACTTGATGCCTCTGATTATTTCAACCGTTTCTTCAACCGACGGCTCGTCCACCTTTACGGGCTGGAATCTGCGTTCGAGGGCACTGTCCTTTTCGATGTGCTTACGGTATTCCTTTAAGGTTGTTGCACCGATTACACGAATTTCTCCACGGGAAAGTGCAGGCTTCAAAAGATTTGCGGCACTCATACTGCCGTCGGAGGTTTCACCCGCTCCTGCGATATTGTGGACCTCGTCTATCATCAAAATGATGTTCCGTGCCGCCTTTATTTCCTTTAAAAGTGCAAGAATCCTCGATTCAAACTGACCTCTGAACTGTGTTCCCGCAACAAGCGACGTAAGGTCAAGAAGCCAAATCTCGTGCCCGATAAGCGACTCGGGAACTCTGCCCTCGACTATGCGGACGGCAAGCTCCTCGGCAATAGCGGTCTTTCCGACACCCGGCTCTCCTATAAGACAGGGGTTGTTTTTCTGTCTTCTTGAAAGAATTTGTATAACTCTGTCTATCTCTCTGTCTCTGCCGACGATTCGGTCAATCTTGCCCTCTTCGGCACGGCGGTTGAGATTAGTACAGTAGGTGTTTAGATTTTTCTTTTTAGGGTCTTCCTGCTTTTCAGTCCCCTTTTCGGTCTTTCCTTTTCGGGGTCTATCCTGTCCCATACCGAACAGCTCACCGAGATTAAGGGTCGGAATGTGTCCCTCGACAGGTGCGTCCGCATTTGCGACCGAATCGGGCAGATTCTGACCGATGGACTCCATCAGTCCGTCGATTTCCTCGGAAATATTTCCGATTTCCTCATCGCTCATACCCATATTTTTTAGCATATCGTTTACAGGCTTGATGCCAAGCTCCGACGCACAGACAAGGCAAATTCCCTCGCCTATTTTCTTTTCGTTTTCGATGCGAGTTATAAACACCATTGCAGGTCTTTTCTTACATCTTGCACATATTTGCATTTTCATTTATAAATTTTCGCCTTTTTATTGCCTTTTTATTAAAATAATGCCGACCATATATTCGACATAAGCTTGAAAACAGGTCCTCCTGTAAATTCGTTAAGGAAGCCCACGTCCTCAAACAACAAAATAGAATTACAGAATCCGAACAGACTTGAAAGAAGCAGTGCAAGAACAAAGCCGAGCAAAAGACCGACAACAGCACCCAAGTACCTTGAAACAGTCTTCAAGCCGTCAATCTTAAAAATCAGATTGAGGCAACCGAAGCCAAGTCCGAGCAAAAGCTTTCCAAAAATAAGAACTACAAAAAACGTGAGTATTACCGAAAGCATTGTCGCAGCGGGTGCAACAAGATCAGCCGCAACGGCATCTGCTCCCGATGCAAGCTTCTCCTCCGTCACGCCCATAAGTCTGTAAAAGATAGGAATCCCTCCCTCGCCCGTACAACGCTCTGCTATATAATCCGCCGCCTTGTCCATAAGGGGTCCCTCGATAAGAGGAAGCACGAGCTTTGAGGAAAGGGAGACAGCGGCAAGAGTGGCAAGCACAAAGGACGAAAGCCATTTCAAGGGTTTTTCAACCACTTTAATGATTCCGAATATAGATCCGTATGCTAAGCCGCCGCCAATTATTAAGAGAATTATCAAATCAACAATCAAATTAATTACGGTTGTTTCGTTCATATAAGTCACGTCTTCCTTTCAAAACGCTTTCTGCGAAAGTATTATACAACATTTAAATTATAAAGTCAAGTAAATATATTTAAACAAATTATAACCGTCATTTTTTGACATTTTCTTCACCGAATATATCATTAAGACGGGATATAACCTTTTCGTTTAATGCGACTGTGAGGTTGCGTATCGCCTGATATTTTCCGCTGCTCATATCGTAAAAGACCACCGCTACGTGTCCGGGATTGAGTGTTGAAATTCTGACCACCGAGCTAATCCTCGAATCATTCATATTTGGAACTCTTATGAATATACGCTCCCTCTTCGGCTCTTCTTTCTTTTCGGAATACTCAGAGTCGGACAAAAGCGGCTTTGCAAATTCAAGGAGAATTTTTGCATCCTCTCCGTCCTCTGCCTGTGCCTGTCCCTCAATTATAACCGCACTGTCCTCGTCGAGCATAGCGGAAAAGTTGCGATAATTTTTGGCAAAAACTATTACCTCAATCTCACTGAACTTGTCGTCAAGGGTCAAAAACGCCATTGTGTCACCGTTTTTGGTTATTTTAGTTCTTTTTGAGGTGATAATGCCTGCAAGACGAACGGGCGAACGGTCCTTGTATCTTGTCGGAGAGGTATTGTTCTCGTCCAAATCCGCTATTATATCAGCACTTTTATCTGTTTGGAGAGCTTTTACGTGCTTTGAATAATGGTCGAGCATATGACCCGAGAAATACATTCCCGCGCTCTCCCGCTCCAAGAGCAGAAGCTCACGGAACGAAAACTCCCGAACGTCAGGATATTCGTAGGCAGTTTTGATTTGACCCTCACCCGAATCAAGGGAAAAGAAATCAATTTGTCCTGTGACGTTGTTTTTCGCTCTGTCGTGCTCAGAATCAAGAATGGACTCATAGCACCGTATAAGCGCACTCCTCGGCACGCCGAGGGAGTCGAAAACGCCGCATTTGATGAACGATTCGACTGTGCGTCGGTTCAAATCCTTGCCCGCCATTCTCGTAACGAACTCATCAAAGGACGTAAACGGTCCCGATTCCCTTTCACGCATTACAGCCTCGGTGAAAACACGGCCCACGTTTTTGATTGCCAGAAGTCCGAATCGAATGCTTCCGTCCGTTACGGAAAAATCCGAGCAGCTTTTATTTATATCCGGCGGTAAAACGCTTACACCGAATTTTTGAGCGTCGGCAATATATTCACGCAGCTTTGAGGTGCTGTCAAGGACGCTTGTAAGAAGTGCGGCAAAATACTCCGCAGGATAATGCGCCTTTAGATACGCCGTTCTGTAAGAAATAACACCGTAAGCAGTAGCGTGGCTCTTATTGAACGCATATTTTGCAAAGCCGACCATCTCCTCAAATATTTTTTCCGCAACCTCACGTTCTATTCCGTGCTCGGAGCAACCAAGGACAAAATCCTCTCGCTCGGCTTGCATTGCTCCCGTTTTTTTCTTCGACATAGCACGTCTAACTATATCTGCACGGGCATACGAATATCCTGCAAGAAGCCTGCATATTTGCATAACCTGCTCCTGATACACTATACAGCCATAGGTTACGTCAAGGATTTCCTTTAGCTTTTCCGTAGAATATACAGTCTTCTCCCTGCCGTGCTTGCGGGCTATAAAGGTGTCGATGGAATCCATCGGTCCCGGTCTATAAAGTGCAATACAGGCTATTACGTCCTCAAGCGTTGATGGAGCAAGCTTTGTAAGCACCTGCTTCATACCGCCCGATTCAAGCTGGAATACACCGTCCGTCCTTGCCTCACAAAGCAAGCGAAACGTTTCAGGGTCGTCAAGCGGAAGCGAGCAAACGTCGAAATCAGGCTCTTTTTTGCGTATTGCGACCTCTGTATCGTGTATTACGGTAAGATAACGCAGTCCTAAAAAGTCAAACTTTACAAGTCCGAGGTCTGCATCGGTGTTCATATCGAATTGGGTTACGACGCCCGTTCCGCTATATGAAAGAGGCACGTATTCGTAGGTCGGCTTTTCGGTTATAACAACGCCCGCTGCGTGAGTTGAGGCGTGGCGCGGCATTCCCTCAAGTGAGCGGCTTAAATCAATAAGACGTGCCGCATCTCTGTCCTTTGTATAAACCTCACGCAAATCCTTTGTATTCAAAGCACAATCAAGCGTGACGGAGAGGTCACGGGGGATAAGCTTTGCTATAAAATCCACTCTGTTATAAGGCATTCCGAGTGCCCGTCCTACGTCTCTTACAGCCGCCCTCGGTGCAAGAGTACCGAAGGTGACGATTTGCGCAACTCGGTCCTCTCCGTACTTGCGTTTTACGTATTCTATAACCTCCTCACGGCGGTTGTAGCAAAAATCTATATCAAAATCCGGCATTGAGATACGCTCGGGATTCAAAAATCTCTCAAAAAGCAAATCAAATGCCAAGGGGTCTACGTCGGTGATTCCTATACAAAAGGCAACCAGGCTGCCCGCACCCGAGCCTCTGCCGGGTCCTACGGGTATATCGCTTCTTTTTGCAAAGGCAACGAAATCGCTGACTATCAGGAAATAGGCATTAAAGCCCATCGTGTCAATTACTGAAAGCTCGTATTCAATGCGGGCACGGTATTCCTCTTTGGTGTGGCGTTTAAAATCAAAGCGTCCCGCAAGGCTCCGCTCCTCGAAGCCTGCGTATGCATCGGCACGCAGCTTTTCCTTGTGAGAAAGCCCGCCCTCGGGCTTAAAATCGGGCAGATGAAGCTTGTTGAATTCAAAATCGAAATTGCACTTCTCTGCTATTTTTACAGTATTTTCACAAGCTCCCTCAAAGGAAGAAAACAATACGTTCATTTCCTCGGTGGTTTTGAAATAAAACTCATCGGTTTCAAAGCCGAGAGGTCTGCCGTCCGTGATTACGTTCCCCGTCTGAATACACATCAAAGTAGCTTGCATTTGTGCATCGGAGCGATTGAGATAGTGAACGTCGTTGGTTGCAACCATAGGAATTTGCAGCTTCTTTGACAGGAGCTTTATTCCGTAGGCAACCTTACGCTCGTCATCAAGGTTGTGGTTTTGCACCTCGAGATAAAAATCGTCGCCGAATATGGCTTTCATTTCAAGAGCGGCCGCCTCCGCCTCCTGCATACTTCCCGCAAGAATGAGGCGAGGAATTTTGCCCGCAACACAGCCCGAAAGTGCAACAAGCCCCTCCGAATGCTCACGTATAAGCTCCATATCCACTCTCGGTCTTGCATAAAAGCCGTCAATGAAGCTTTTTGAAACCATATAACAAAGGTTTTTATAGCCTATTTCATTTTTACAAAGCAAAATCAAATGGTTTCCCGAGGAATCAACACGCCCCTCCTTTTGCAGTCTTGACCTTGCGGCAACGTATACCTCACAGCCGATTATTGGCTTGATGCCCTTTTTCTTTAGAGAATTATAAAATTCGACCGCACCGTACATTACGCCGTGGTCGGTTATTGCAACCGCACCTTGACCGCACTCGAGAGCCTTGTCTGCGATTGTGGAAATCTTGGTGGCTCCGTCGAGCAGGCTATATTCGGTATGAAGGTGTAAATGCACAAAATCAGCCATATCGCAAGGCTCCTTTCATAATTATTTTAGGTTATTCAAAAGCTTTTCGCCAAGCTCCTCAATTTTTGCAAGGCGATGTGAAAGCCCAGGCTTGGAAATTGGTGGTGTGAATTTTGAAGCAAGCTGGGAAAGTGAGAGCGACGGGTATTCAAGCCGCACTCTTGCGGTAAATACCAGCTCCTCGGGAAGAAACTGCAAAAGCCCCGCCTCCTCAAGCTTGGAAATCAAGGAAATCTGCCGCATTGCTGTTCCAACAGCCTTGTCAATATTGCTGGTCTCGCAGTTTGCGACTCTGTTAGCATTGTTTCTAAGCTCGCCCTTAATTTTTGAATTCATTATGGAAAAGGAGGTGAAATTCATAGAGGCAAGCCCGAAAAAGTCTTCAATACAGGTGCTGTTTTTGGTATATATAACGGGGTTTGCTTTGCGAAATGCAAGCTTGAAATCCAAGCCCAGCTGTGTTAAAAAATCGAGAAATCTCTCGTGGCGAGGAGTGGAGAACTCCAACAGATACTGCTTTCTTGGCTCTGTAACTCTGCCCGAAATCAAAAACATTCCCCGAAGAAACGCACTTCTGCAAAACCCGCACCTTGGGGTATACATCAATCCACCGTCTTTTTCAATTTCCAAAATAAATTTCGAGGCAGAATTTGATTTGAATGTTAATTTTTTTCCTCTCCCTCCGCTTTTCGAGGCGGAGATTTCAGGCTGTTTTGAGTAAATTTCTTTTACAAGAGCAGAGATAAGCATCCTTTGGACGTCCGAGGTAACTCTGATTTCAACCGCCCCGTTTTCCGTGAGTATGCCCTTTGCCGCAAGCACGCCCGAAAGCAACGCTCTTCGACAGCAAAGACTTTTGTATTCTTGCTCGGCTATCTCCTTTTTCTGCTCATTGCAAAAAGACATATATATCATCTCCTAAAGACGTTTTTTCTATAAATTTATTTAAGATATTCTATTTCTTCTTCAAGCTGTACACCGAAGCACTCACGTACCCTGGTTCTTACGGCTTCTATAACACTTTTGTAATCCTCCGAGGTAGCAGACCCTAAATTTACGATAAAGCCTGCGTGCTTTTTTGATACCTCACAATCCCCTATACGAAATCCCTTTAAGCCCGCTTTGTCTATCAGCTCTGCCGCACTTGCATACGGTGTTCTTTTAAAGATGCTTCCAAGTGACGGATATGAAAGGGGCTGTGTCTTTCGCCTTTTACGCCCAAGCTCAAGCATACGGCTCTTAATGTCTTCCTTTTCTTTACGGATACATCTAAAGCGTGCAGAAAGAATGATATGACCCGTTTCCGAAAACGAGCTGTGTCTATATGAAAAATCAAGCTCCGACAAAGAAAGCTCTCTTAATATCCCCGTATCCTTGTCATAACACAAAACGGAGATAAGATTATCGGAAATTTCTCTTCCATATGCTCCTGCATTCATATATACGGCTCCGCCCACGCTTGCAGGAATACCCGAAAGCTCCTCAAGACACGAAAGGCCGTTTTTTAAAAGGCTCGCACAAAGACGTGCAAGACTGACCCCTGCACCCGCACAACACACGTCGTTTTCGTACTCAATTTCAGAGATATTGTCAGTTTTTATTATGACACCGTCAAATACACCGTCGGGCGGCAAAATATTGCTCATTCTGCCGAGTACCCGAGAGTGTATTCCACATTCTTTTGCCAAATCAAGTGCAAATATAAGCTCCTGCTCGTTTTTTGGAAATATAGCAGCTCTTGCCATTCCTCCTATACGAACGTAGGAAATCTTTGAAAATTGAGCGTCCTTTATAATTTTAACGTCCTTTTCCTTTAACCTCTTAAAATATAAAGAAAAAGGCTGACTCATCGTTTTCTCCAAAAGAAATTGTTTTTTAATAGCTTTCCTTTTCCGTGAGCATATCTATCGCCGCCGCACGCTGTGCTTCGGTGACGTTTATTCCTCCGAGTATTCTCGAAAGCTCATCTATACGTCCATCCCTTGAAAGGAGTGATACCGTGGTCTCGGTTTCGCCGCTATCGTCGGATTTTTTTATCAAATAATGATTGTCGGCAAGAGACGCAATCTGGGCACTGTGAGTGACGCAAAATATTTGCGTGGTTTTTGCCAGGGAAAGCATTTTTATCCCGATTTTTCTTGCTGTTTTGCCAGAAACACCCGAATCAATCTCATCAAAAACAACCGTGAGCGTTCCGTCCTTGTCGGCTATTACGCTTTTGAGTGCAAGCATAATTCTTGCAAGCTCGCCGCCTGAGGCAATTTTCGATATAGGCTGTGCGTCGGCACCTCTGTTTGCACTGATGAAGAATTCAACAGAATCGAAGCCAAATCGGTTAAGAGTTCTTCTTTCGTTCTTATATTCTTCCTTTATCGAAGCGTAAAAAACGACCTTTGGCATATCAAGAAATTCAAGAACCTCTTTGACCTTGTTTTCGAGAATTTCAGCTGATTCAGTGCGTTTTTTATGAAGCCTTTGGGCTATTTTTTCAGCGGCGTCAAAGGCTTCTCTTTCTTCTTTTTCAAGAGTCTTTAAAATTTCCTCAGCGTTATTTAAGCTCTCAAGCTGTGCCTCTAAGCTTTGAAGAAAGATAAGGACGTCCTCAACCGTTGAACCGTATTTACGCTTGAGGCGTGAAATCTTGTCAAGGCGAGACTCGATTTTGTTAAGGGATTCCGTCGGGTCAGACCCATCATCGTCCATAACGGCATAGACCTCTTCTGCAATTTCGTCCGTCTCATAAAGAAAGTCACGAAGCCGCTCTGCATACTCCGCACACTCCGGCACTACGTCCGAAATTTGCATAAGTGCACTGACGCTTCTGTCAAGCAGATATGAGACGCTGCCCTTTTCGCTTCCCTTGAGTGCTTTAAAGACAAAATCTGCGTGACGGGTTATTTTTTCGCTGTTTTTGAGCTTCAGCTTCTTTTCTATAAGAGCATCCTCTTCTCCCGGCTTTAAGGATGCTGAGCGAATTTCCTTGATTTGATATTCAAGAATCTCCTTTAATCTCTCGCCCTCCTTTTCCTTTTCGGATACGTCCTCGATTTTGCGTTTTATTTCTTCAAGGCGGGAATACGCCAGCTCGTATTCCGAAAGCAGCTCGGAGTTTTGTGCAAAAACGTCCAAAAGATAAAGCTGACGGCGAGGCTCGGTCAAATCGTTTGTATCACTCTGTCCGTGAATTGAAACAAGACCGGGTGTGATTGCCTTTAAAACGCTGAGGCTGACGGAGCGTCCGTTTACTTTTATTTGCGACCTTCCGTCTCTTGCAACGCTTCTTTGAATAAGTATATTTCCGTCCTCGTCCGTACAAACACCGACATTATCGAGTTTCCTTTGAGTGGCGTCCGAAAGAGCGGAAAAAAGACCGCTGACCATAAGACTCTGTGCACCGCTTCTTATAAGCTCTTTGTCTGCTTTTGCTCCAAGGAGCAGATTTACGCTGTCTATAATTATGGATTTTCCGGCACCGGTTTCACCCGTCATAACCATAAATCCGTCGGAAAAATCAACGTCGGCACATTTTATAACGGCAACGTTTTCTATATGAAGAGAACTAAGCATTTAAAATTCCTCTTTATCCGAAATTTAAATTCCGAAAACGTTTTTCAAGGTTTTCTCGGCTTCTGATGCGTCCTTTACGGTCTTAATTACCAAAAGCACCGTGTCGTCACCTGCGACACAGCCGACAAGCGACTCGATTTCAAGCGAATCTATACAAACGGCAATGGCGTTTGCCATACCCGCAAGAGTTTTTACCACTATCAAATTTTCCGCTGACTCAATCTTGATTATGGAGTCGGTAAGTGCAGAATTGAGTACAGGTGCTCCCCCTGCCTTTTTAAGCTCAGGCAGAACGTATTTATAAGTGCCTCTTTCCGTAATTCCCTTTGCAAGCTGAAGCTGTCTTATATCACGGGAAATTGTCGTCTGTGTTGTTTCAAAGCCCGCCTCGGAAAGACGGCGTATAAGAGTTTCCTGAGTATCTATATCGTACTGCTCAACAAGTTCGAGAATCTTTCTTTGTCTTGCGTTTTTCATCACTTTATATCCTCCAAAATACGCATTTTTCTAAACAAGGTCGAGAACATATTATTTTCCGAGAACGTAAGCATTTTGAGCTTTGTTTCAGCTGCATAGACAACACAGGCCTCACCGTTTGCCATAGTTGCAAAATGTCTGCCGTCAATGCTGATTTTCAGATTCTGCTCACAAATATTTCTAACAGTCAGCCTTTCACCCGAATCAAAAATTATCGAACGGTTGAAAAACGAGTGTGGACATACGGGCGTGACAAGAATTGAGTTTACGTTATGTGCAACTATCGGGCCGCCTGCTGAGAGTGAATATGCGGTAGAGCCTGCGGGGGTGGAGATAATTATACTGTCCGCTCTGTACTTTACTCTGTCCTGTGCGGAGTTTTCAACAGTAAAATCGGCAATTCCGAAATAATCGTCGTGAGAAATTACAACGTCATTCACCGCAAGATGCATAGCCTTAGTCACCTCTGTGCCTGAAATAAGCTCGGCACAAAGAAGCAGCTTGTCGCAGATTTTAAAATCACGGGTGAGCAATCTGTCAAGAACAGCAAGATTGTCAGGCTCAACCTCAGAAAGATATCCGACCTTGCCAAGATTAACTCCAAGTATAGGAACGTCGTATCGGAGTGCATATTCAGATGCATCAATGACCGAGCCGTCTCCGCCCACCACTATTATAAGCTCCGCATCGGAGGGAAAGTCGGAGTAGTACACCGCTCCCTCTTGCTTAAAGGTGCTTTTTTTATCAACATAAGGAGCTATACCAAGCTGTATGAGCTTGGCTGCCAAAGCCCCTGTTACGGAAAAATCCCTATCCTTTTTGGGATTAGTAATTATTACTGCATTTTTCACAGCTCTTACCTCGCTTTAAAATGAACAAGATACTCGGTGTTTCCGTCGCCGCCGGTTATGGGAGATTCAATATACCCTAAAAAGATGAAGCCGTTATTACTTGCAAAATCAACCACCTTATCAACTGCGGCACGTCGCATTTTTTCGCTTTTTACTATTCCGCCCTTGCCTATTGCCGCACGGCCAACCTCAAACTGCGGCTTTACAAGACAAATAAAATCAGCTCCGCTCGAAAGCACCGAGGATAAGGCGGGAATTATATAAGTTGCGGAGATAAACGAGACATCCATAACCGCAAAATCGTGTTCGGTATCAAAATCCTCACGCTTCATATACCTTGCATTGAAATTTTCAATTACCGTAACTCTCGGGTCATCACGCAAAGCCTGCACCATCTGACCTGAGCCTGAGTCTACTGCCGTTACACTCATAGCGCCTCTTTGTAAAAGGCAATCTGTAAATCCGCCGCTTGATGCTCCAATGTCAATGCACGTTCGACCAAGTGGAGACGCATTAAAGGCATCGAGTGCAGCCTCGAGCTTAAGTCCTCCCCTGCCGACGTATTTTTTCGACGATGTATCAACCTCAATATCCGAATCCTCGGCTACGTCAAATGACGGCTTTGTTTGAACTCTACCGTTTACCTTAACGTGTCCCTCGGTAATGAATTTCTTTGCCTCAGTACGGCTCTTTACAAGGCTGCGTTCAAAAATACAAACGTCAAGCCTCATCTTCCAAAGCTCCAAACGGTGCGTCCGTAACCGTGCCGTCGAGTCCCTCTGTTAGAATTTTCACCCTTTGCTCAGCCTTTTCGAGTCGCTCGTTGCAAATCTTTATGAGCTTTACTGCCTCCTCATATACCTTAAGTGCCTCGTCAAGCGTAAGCTCCGAGGATTCAAGGCTCCTCACCTTATCTTCAAGAGAGCCAAGGGCTTCTTCAAATTTTATATTACTTTTTGCTGCCATTAAAAGTCTCCTTTTTTATAACCGTTGCCCCGAGCATACCGTCGGTCAGTCTTACGGAAATTTCATCACCCAACGAAACGTCGGAGATGCTTTTTATAGTCCTGCCCCCGCACTCGGCAACTGAAAATCCACGTGAAAGAACGGAAAGTGGGCTAAGTGCTTCAAGCTTTTTGAGGGATAGTGCAAGCTGTGTTCTTCGCTCCTTAACAAAAGCTGTTATAGAGGACACAAGGCTATCACTCAATGCATCAACACTTCGTCTTGGCTCTTTTGTTAATGCTTTAAAATCTGCAAAAATACCACTCGACGTAAGTGCTTTAAGCTCCGCACGGCTATGCTCCGCACGCTTTTTAAGTGCCGAGGACACACGGGACGCAAGATTGTCAATATACAGTAAAAGTTCTTTTACGTCAGGGACGGCAAGCTCTGCTGCAGCAGACGGCGTCGGTGCACGAAGATCTGCCACAAAATCACAAATTGTAAAATCCGTCTCGTGTCCGACAGCAGAAATGATAGGCACAGAATGAGAATATATACGTCTTGCCAGCCGCTCACCGTTAAAGGCCCACAAATCCTCAATAGAGCCTCCTCCACGTCCTATAATTATGACGTCAACAAGCCCTGAGGTATCAAAATAATCAAGAGCCTTGATAAGCTGCTCCTCCGCTGTGTCGCCCTGAACCTGTGACGGATAGAGAAACACCTCTGCTAATGGAAAGCGTCTTCCCGTTACGTTGATAATGTCTCTGACTGCCGCACCCGTCGGCGAGGTTATTACTCCCACCCGTCTTGGAAATTTGGGAATGGACTTTTTATGCTCCTCGCAGAAAAGCCCCTCTTTCATAAGCCTTTCCTTGGTTTGCTCATACGCAAGGTAAAGCGCTCCAACACCGTCTGGGGACATAGAGTTTACGTAAAGCTGATATACGCCGCCTTGGGAATATACAGAAACAGAGCCGTGTACTGTAACCCTCATACCGTTTTCGGGCTTAAATTTAAGCCGTACGGCACTCGAACGAAACATAACGGCTTTAACCTGTGAGGTCTCGTCCTTTAAAGAAAAGTATATGTGACCCGAGCCATGATGAACGAAATTAGAGATTTCTCCACTCACGCTGACAGCACTTAAGGTTCTGTCGCACTCAAGGACGCTTTTTATATAGTTGTTAAGCTCGCCGACACTGAACGGGTCGTTTTTTTTGCGTTCACGGAGTGAGGAAATATCCATTTTTTATTAAAATCCTTTTTTGAAATTATATGCGTTCTTTGCAAGCACAGCTATGCCTACGGCATTGTCGCACGAGAGCGAGGGCTCTGCAAATGCAGCATCAAAGCGTGATGTAAGACGCTCTCTAATTATCGAATTAGACATAACGCCCCCGGCAAAAACAAATGGCATACGCCCCTTTTTTTCAATATAAGCATCGCACATCATCTCTATCGCACGTCCAAGATAATCGAAAACAAACGCCGCAACAAGCGAGGGCTTTGCCGTTTGCTCATAAAGACGGATTGCCATATTTTCAAGCCCCGAAAGATTTGCGGCGGTGCCGTCAACGGGCGGCTTTTTCCTTGGGATTTTGTCGGTATTTGAAAGAGCAGCCTCCTCCATATACCGCCCCGCAGGGAACGAAAATCCCATACGGACACCGATTCTGTCTATAATCTGTCCCGCATTCAAATCAAGCGTGCCGCCGACTGATTCGCAAACGAATCCGCTCTCCGTGGCTCTTGCCTCAACAAGCTCCGTTGTTCCGCCCGATATATGAAAAGCGGCAAAATGCTCGGGAATTTCCCTCCTTGCGGAATAAAGTGCCGCCATAATATGACCGCACTGATGTGAAAACTCAAAAAGCGGCACACCGCCCGCAGATGAAACCGCACTTGCCGCATTTACCCCTGCAAGAAAGCACGGCATATAAGAGCCGTCCTTGTTCCTCGGTCTTGTGCTTACACCGACACAAGAGATTGGCTCTCCTGCCAAAATCTTTCGTGCCTCGTCCATAAGAACGGGGAGGTTTTTTATATGAGCGAAAACCGCATCGGACTGTCTGAGCCCCCTTTCGCCCTCCTTTACGGGCAGGGGGAGCTTCAAATTCGCAAGCAGCTCACCCTCGGTATCAACAAGAGCAACCGACGTGGTATAGTTGCTCGTGTCGATGCCCATAACTATTTGCTTTTTCATTTGCGTCCGAGAAAAACGGCTACACCGTTGAGAACACCGTTTACGAACATATATGCCTTTTCGTCATCATACTTCTTTGAAAGCTCTATTGCCTCGTTTATGGAAACCTTCGGAGGAATGTCGTCCATAAACATCAATTCGTAAGTAGCAAGACGCAAAATTGCCTTGGACGTGAACGAAATTCTCTCCTTATTCCAGCCCTGAAGATTTTTCTCTATCGCATCGTCTATTACAACCGAATTTTCCTTTGAACCGAAGAAAACCGTTTTTACGTAATCGTCGCATTCAAGCTCACGGCAGGAAATCGCCTTTTCAAAAATTTCCTCCGCTGTTTCATCCGTCTTGCACGCATCTTCAAAAAGAAGTATGAAAGCGTTTTCTCTCGCTGTCTTTCTATTCATTGATTTGTTCTCCATATTTTATTTTGATGTAGTACTATAATTATACTTACAAATGTATAAAAAGTCAACCGATTTGTGGGAAAAATATTCTTTTTTTGAATTTTTATGCACCGCCTTTTGAAAACTTTGTTCTTTTTTGCACTTTTGACTTGAAAAAGTACAAATATTATGGTATCATATAATGGTAAAGTTATTTCTGAAAGGAAACGCTATGAAAATTTTAGGAAAGACCCTTACAAGAGGAAGCTTTTACTCATTCCTTATCATTCTTGTATACTTAATTTTCTCTCACACAGTGGGTTTTGAAGCAAACTTTGACATAATCATAGACCTGCCAAGGTATTTAACGCTTAATCTTTACGGATTTTCCATTGCTGCCGTAGGCTTGATTTTTGAAACAAAGCTTGACCCTATTTTTAAAAGAGCTATACACTTCCTCGTTCTTCTCGGTGGATTTATATTCGTATTTATGACATCAGGCTCGGAGACGATAAACGGAGGACGCAAGGTCTTTATTTCTATAGTGCTGTTCGTTTTCTGCTACGTTGCTATTACTCTTGCTATATTCGCAGCGAAGCATATTTACGGAAAAATTGAAAAAAAGCTTAAAAAAAGCTCCATAGATACCAAGACTCAAAAGAAAAACTCCAACACAAGCTACACACCGAGATACAAGTGATGAAAATAGTACGCTTCGACGTCGGCGACGTCCTGATTATGAAAAAACGCCACCCCTGCTCCTCTGACTTGTTCAAGGTTATGAGGGTCGGCAGTGACGTGAGAATTGTCTGCCTCGGCTGCGGACGAGACCTGACGCTTTCAAGAGAGACGCTTGAAAAGTCGGTAAAGCAGGTAAAGTGTCGAGAAGAATAAACCGGAGGACCTTATGTTTTATTATTTAAACGGAGAGCTTGCACACAGAGAAGCGGGAGTTTGCGTAATTGATTGCGGAGGTGTCGGCTACAAGCTTACGGTAAGTCTTAATACTTCCGAGGCTCTTATATCAAAGCTCGGCAAAACTGTAAAGCTCTATACTCACCTTGCCGTCAGGGAGGACGGAATCGAGATGTTCGGATTTTCCACCCCCGAGGAAAAGGAATGCTTTAATCTTCTTATAGGCGTAAGCGGTGTAGGTCCGAAGGCAGCTATAAATATTCTTTCCGTTTTGACACCCGACAAGCTCTCGCTTGCTATATGCACCGAGGACGTAAAAGCTATTTCAAAGGCACCGAATGTTGGTGCAAAAACAGCGGCAAGAATTGTTCTTGAGCTTAAAGACAAAATTTCAAAGGACACACTTACCTCCACACCGGAGGGTGCAGCCTCGACGGCTCCCGTACGTATGATGAGCGGGGCGATGTCCGAGGCGGCAGAGGCACTTTCCGTGCTTGGATACGACAAAGCAAGCATTCAAAAGTCACTTGGCACAGTGGACACGTCACTTGATGCGGGTGCAATGATTAAAGCGGCACTAAAAAAGCTTGCAAGATAACATTACGAAAGGATTTTTCTCTGAATGGTTGAAGAAGTCAACGAATTTGATTTTGAAAATCGAATTGTTTCAAACGAATACAGCGAAGAGCACGATTCCGACGTAGAAAATCCTCTTCGTCCGAAATTTTTAGAGGATTACGTAGGTCAGACGGTCGCAAAAACGAACTTAAAGGTCTATATTGAAAGTGCGAAAATGAGAAACGATGCACTCGACCACGTTCTTCTCTACGGCCCTCCCGGTCTTGGAAAAACAACGCTTTCCGGCATTATTGCAAACGAAATGGGCGTAAATATCAGAACCACCTCAGGACCCGCTATTGAAAAGCAGGGCGACCTTGCGGCAATACTCACCAACTTAAACGAGGGCGACGTGCTTTTCATCGATGAAATTCACAGACTTACACGTGCGGTTGAGGAAATTCTCTACCCCGCAATGGAGGACTATTCGCTCGATATTATAATCGGTAAGGGACCGAGCGCACGCTCCATACGCTTGCCTATACCGAAATTCACGCTCATCGGTGCAACAACAAGAGCCGGACAGCTCTCTTCCCCCCTAAGAGACCGCTTCGGCGTGCTTTTGAAGCTTGAGCTTTACAGCCCCGAGGAGCTTGCCGCAATAGTAAAGCGTTCGGCAAAAATACTCGAAATTGAAATAACCGAGGACGGAGCGTACGCTATTGCCTCCCGTTCAAGAGGAACTCCGAGAATTGCCAACCGTCTTCTCAAGCGTGTGCGTGACTTTGCACTTGTAAGAGGCAACGGAAGCATAACCTCGGAAATTGCAAAATTTGCACTTGATGCTCTTGAAATCGACGAGCTTGGTCTTGACAACACGGACAGAAAAATGCTTGAGGCAATAATAAAGTTTTACGGCGGCGGACCTGTCGGTCTTGAAACCCTTGCCGCTACAATCGGTGAGGAGTCAGTAACAATAGAGGACGTTTACGAGCCTTATCTTATGCAAATAGGATTTCTTTCCAGAACCCCCCGTGGAAGATGTGCTACAAGGCTTGCATACGACCACCTGGGCATTCCGTTTGGCTCAACGCAATCGAACAGAGAACAAAAGTCGTTTTTTGATGAATCAGACAAATAATTCACGGCAGTTTTTTGAATTTACAAAAAAATCACAGCAGACCCTGGCTTGCATAGAAGCTCTGTCTGCTGTGATTTTTCTTGTTTTTTGTATTTTTTTAACAAATTTGGGAAGCGAAAAGCACTATATACAAAACGCATTTTTATTTAAAAATCAAAACACAAAATGTTCTCTGAAACCATTTTTACCTGAGGGCATCAATCGCCACTTTTCTGTCCTTGGCTTTAAATACAGAGCTTCCCGCTACAAGCACGTTTGCACCTGCAAGCTTTGCCGCTTCTGCGTTCTCGGGCTTGATTCCGCCGTCAACCTGAATGTCTACGTTCAAGCCGCGCTTCGTTATTTCAGCTTTTAGATTTTTGACCTTTTCAAGCGTTTCGGGTATAAGCGCCTGACCGCCGTAGCCCGGCTCTACCGTCATTACAAGAACCATATCGCACATTTCAAGATACGGGTATACGGTTTCAATGGGGGTGTTCGGCTTTACTGAAACTGCCGCTTTTTTACCACGCCTTTTTATGATTTCAAGTGCAGCACACACGTCATTTGTTGCCTCTGTATGGAACGTTACTATATCAGCGCCCGCATCTATAAAGCGTTCTATGTACACCTCGGGGGTATCAATCATAAGATGCACGTCAAAAACCATTTTGCTCTTTTTTCGCAGTGCCTCAACAACAGGAAGACCAAAGGAAATGTTAGTCACAAATTTGCCGTCCATAACGTCAAGATGCACCATATCCGCACCTGCTCTTTCAATGTCGGCAACCTCCTCGCCAAGTCTTGTAAAATCACAAGCGAGAACAGACGGTGAAATTTTTACCATTTTATACCTCTTTTATTATATAATATTATTGTAACAAAAAAACTATCCGCTGCGTAATATAAATTTAGAAAAGCAACGTAATATTGACCGAGTGGACTTTAAAGTTAAGGGACGTATGAGAAAATCATCTCGAAAAATATTACGTCGTTTTTGGAGGCTGCGTTTGAAGCATAGAATGCTTCGGACGCCCTCTTTTTATTTATAAAGCAGCACCACACAGTGTGCGGCAGCTCCCTCACCGCTGCCGGTAAAGCCAAGATGCTCCTCGGTGGTAGCCTTTACGTTAACGTCATCAGCGGACATACCTAATCCAAAGGCAATGTTTTCACGCATTTTTTCTATATACGGCAAAACCTTTGGCTTTTGAAGCACAAGCGTTGCATCAAGGTTTGAAACACGGTAGCCTGAGTCCCTCATCATTTTTGCAACACGGGTCAAAAGATGCATACTTGAAATGCCCGAGAACTCCTCGTCGGTATCGGGAAAAAGCTTTCCTATATCTCCAAGCCCAAGTGCTCCTATGACTGCATCCATAACTGCGTGAACAAGCACGTCCGCATCGGAATGACCGAGAAGTCCGTATTCATAAGGAATCTCCACCCCTCCAATTATCAGCTTTCTTTCGGGGACGAGCCTATGTACGTCGTATCCGTGTCCGATTCGAAAATCACTCATCTACATATCCTCTTTCGATTAAAAATTCCGCATATTCCAAATCACGTCTTGTAGTTATTTTAAAATTATATTCCCCCGTGTCCACAGGGAAAACCGTATGCCCCAAAAGCTCGACGAGCATATTGTCGTCCGTGACGTTATTTTCACCTTTAAACTCAAGTGCAGTGCGGTATAACTCCGAAGAAAACACCTGAGGTGTTGCGGCGAAACGTAGGGAATCCCTTGAGACAGTGTTACATATCATACCGTCACCGTCAAGCACCTTTACCGTATCAGTCACCAAAGACACAGCACTTGCCGCACCGTGAATATAAGCCGCCTTGACCACCTCGTCTATTTGCTCCGACCTTATCATACATCTTGCGGCATCGTGTATGGCGACGAATTTGCACTCCGAAGAAACTGATTTAAAGCCCCGCTCTGCCGACTCTCGCCTCGTTTTTCCTCCGACTACAACAGCTCTGAGCTTTTGAATACCTCGTGTTTCGTTTTTTGCAAATTCAACCTCGCCCTCACCGCATACCACAATGATTTCATCAATCTCCGAGGCACGGTCAAACGCCTCAACACTGCGCAGAAGTATGCTCTTGCCGGATATTTTCATTCTTTGCTTTGTTGTTTCGGACTTCATTCTTGTTCCCATTCCTGCGGCAAGAATCACCGCAGAGGTAAATGCTCCGCCACTCATCAAAATCATCTCCTGTAATATACAAAATGAACAGTTAAAATACGCACACACCCATCTTCAAGCATATTGGGACCTGTTATTATAACGCCGTTGCCACTCATCAAGGGATTTATTCCGAGGTTTTTTACAGGGCACATAAAAAGCCTGTTCCCCGACGTGTCGATAATAAGAACCTCGTCCTTTAAGCATACAGAGCCTCTTCTGCCAACTACGTTTTCGTTTCCATCCACGTATTCTGTGACGTATTTTATCTCCTGTCCGTGCAAGGACCTCGCCTGCTCCAGACGGTATGAGTAGCTATCGTAATCCTTTTTTGAGCCAAACAGCCGCTTTAAAAATGACATACCCACAATCCTCCGTCTTATATACATATAGATTTTACCATAAAAAAAACGAAAATGGAAGTCTTTTTTCGTCTTTTAAATATGTTTTAAAAAATTTTTACATTTTTTTGAAAAACCCCTTGATTTTTTAGAGATTATATATTATAATATAAATCAAGGTGGGGCGTTGTGGATTAATGTGGTGTAAAAATACCGTAAAAAACCACTAAAAACCCACAAACAACCAAAAAACATTCAAAGAGGAGGTAAGATTATGTCATTCGTCGGTCACGCAACACATTCACTCGATGCAAAAAAGCGTGTATTCATTCCGTCTAAATTCCGTGATGACCTTGGCGATGTATTTTACATCACAAGAAAATTTGAGCCTTACCTCTCTATATACACAGCAGACGAATGGGAGGCATACGTTGACAAAATTGAGCGTCTGCCCGAATCCATAGCCGTTGAGGTTCAGGATTTCATTCTCGGCTCTGCACAAAAATGCACCCCCGATGCAAGCGGAAGAATCATTCTCGATGAGGGTCTTGCCGCACACGCAGGCATAGTCAAAAACATAGTTTTCGTCGGAGCGGGACGTCAAATCCGTCTTTGGTCCGAGGAAAATTGGATCGTAAAGGAAAAGAGCCGTGACTTTGAAAAGATGCGTGAAATTATGCTTCAAAACGGACTTTGATAACAAAAACGTTAAAGGGAGACGGAGCAATGTCGGAAATTTTCTTTAATCACGTGTCCGTGCTGCTTTACGAATGTATTGATGCACTCAACATTCGGGACGGTTATACATACGTAGATGCAACCGCAGGCGGCGGAGGACATTCCCTCGAGATTGCAAAAAAACTCGGAAAGAATTCAAGGCTCATCGCCTTTGACCGAGATCCAAACGCAATAAAGGCAGCGAGCGAGAGATTAAGAGACTATTCAGACAAGGTGATATTCATAAACGACAACTTTTCTTCCTTAGATAAAATAATCAAAGAATATAACATTAATAACCTTGGCGGTGTTCTTGCAGACCTCGGTTGCAGCTCGCATCAGTTTGACACACCGGAGCGAGGCTTCAGCTATATGCACGATGCCCCTCTGGATATGAGAATGGACACGACCGCACCGCTCTCGGCATACGAGGTTGTAAACGAATACTCGTTTGAAAGACTCAAAAAGATAATATACGACTACGGCGAGGAACGTTTTGCACCGAAAATAGCAGACAAAATCTGCAAGGCAAGAGAAACCTCCCCCATCAAAACTACTCACGAGCTTACGGATATTATTAAATCGGCAATTCCTCCGGCGGCAAGGAGTGACGGACCTCATCCGGCAAAAAGAACGTTCCAAGCGATAAGAATAGAGGTCAACTCCGAGCTTGATGCAATAGAGCCGCTTATAAAAACGGCGGCACACGCTCTTGTCTCGGGGGGAAGAATGGCAATCATTTCATTCCACTCGCTTGAAGACAGGATAGTCAAGCAAAGCTACAAGAGTCTAATGGGCGGTTGCACCTGTCCAAGAGACTTCCCTATTTGCGTATGCGGCAATAAGCCTTTAATTAAAGATGTTACAAAAAAGCCTATTTTTCCCTCGGAGGAAGAATTAAATCTAAACCCCAGAGCACGCAGTGCAAAGCTGAGGGTTGCGGAAAAAATATAAAAACACAGGAGAAAAAAAGAGATGAATTCTACAAGCACGTACGACAGATTATATTCCAATCTCAAAAATCACTATATTGTGCAGAACAACAACAGCGAATATACCCTCGGCGAATATATGCTTATGAAAGCTAACGGAATAGACGAAAAATCATCTCTTCCTGTAACTGTTCACGAAGGCACAAGCATAAGAACTCTTCAAAGCATAGTTTCCTACGTAAACGACAAGCTTACGATAAAAAATCCTCCGGCAAAGGATAAGACGATGAAGGCTTTCCCGTTCCGAACCTCCCTTGCCTCTCTTTTGTCTGCACTTCTCGTTTGCACGGTTGTTGTGACCTACGGTCTTGTAGGCTCAAGCAGACTTTCCTCCGACGCAGCGTCCGCCTCTGCGGAGTACCCCGTTTCCGAGTCGTTTGAGGAATATAACGGCGACACTGAAATTTCTTCGGTGGAAATGTACTGATTTTAATTTTAAATACTTAATTTCCTTTCATATTTTTAATTTGGCGGCAATAGAATATAGCGATAGTCCTTTTGGGCTGTCGCTATATTTTTTGTTTTGTAAGGAATTTTACAGTATGGATAAAAAAACTGTTAGACGTGCCGTGACAGAAAGGATAACAAAGCGTCGTATTATTGCCGTTGGAACTCTTCTTTCGGTTTTTCTCGTTTATCTTTTTTCAAATCTTTTTTATTTGCAGTACGTAAAGCACGATTACTACGTCAAAAAAACATACGACCAAATTACAACCTCATCACTTCTTCGGGCAGAGCGAGGAAAAATATACGATTCAAGTTACAACGTACTTGCGACCGACAAGACTGTGTGGCGTATTTTCATTTCTACAAGAGACATAAAAAAGGCACAAAAAAACGGTTTTTCCGATTGCGGACAAATTATAGCCGACGGACTTGCCGAGATACTCTCGCTTGACCGTGATGAGCTGTACATAAAAATCACCGAGACAAACCGCCTTGACGTCACAGTAAAAAAGGCGGCAAGCGAAGAAGAATATGAAAAGGTGCTTGATTTTATAATAAAGAATTCTCTTGAGGAGCTTATTTTCACAGAAGCACAAACCTCAAGATACTACCCGTCGGGAACACTTGCCGCACACGCACTCGGATTTACGGGAAGCGACAACAACGGTCTTTTCGGTCTTGAATACTATTACGACTCGGTTCTTTCGGGAACGGACGGCTATTATTTATACGCAAAGGACGCAAACGGAAACGCCCTGCCAACGGAATACTCCGAAATCGTTCCCGCAGAGGACGGGTATTCTATAGTCACAACAATAGACTCGTTTTTACAAAGCAAGCTTGAAAGTCAGCTTGAGGCAATACGCATAAATCACGACGTACAAAACAGAGTTACGGGTATTGTAATGGACACGGAAACGGGAGCAATTCTGGCTATGGCAACCTCCTCCCCTTTCGACCCGAATTCTCCGTTCCTATTGGATTCCGAATCCGAGGCAAAGCTCAGAGCCTCGGGCTACGTCGAGGGAAGCGAGGCGTACAAAAAATACAAAAACGAGCTTCTTGCCGAAATGTGGTCAAACAAGGCGGTAAGTCAGCTTTACGAGCCCGGCTCGACGTTCAAAATCGTCACGGTTGCAGCGGCACTTGATTCAGGCACGTCAAAAATCACAGATACCTTTTCCTGCCGTGGATACCATCAGGTTGGCGGTTGGAGAATAAAGTGCCATAAGGTGACAGGTCACGGTTCGGGATTTTCTTTAGCATACGGCTTGCAAATGTCGTGCAATCCAACGATGATGACGGTTGCTGAAAGACTCGGTGCAGAAAATTTCTATTCTTACGTAGAAAAGTTCGGGTATTTTGAAAAAACCGGAATTGACCTCCCGGGCGAGGCATCGACCATCTTTCACAAGCTTGAAAATATCGGCTCAACAGAGCTTGCCACGGCTTCCTTTGGACAGAGATTTAAGGTCTCCGTCATAAATCAGCTCCGTGCTGTCTCGGCGGTCGCAAACGGCGGACGACTCATTACTCCTTATTTGGTTGAAAAGACACTCGACAAAAACGGAAACGTCATATCGATACACTCTGCAAACGAAGCTCCAAGGGTTGTTGACAGTGCTACGGCAGACCTTGTAGCATCTGTGCTTGAGGAGGGAGTAAGCGGCGAGGGCGGTGCAAAAAATGCCCGTGTAATCGGATTTAGCGTTGCGGCAAAAACAGGTACGTCGCAAAAGTTCGACGTCCTTGATGAAAACGGAAATTCCTATTTGAGAATAGGCTCAACCGTCGCCTTTACAACGGGCTATGAGCGTAATATTTCTATGATTATTGTCGTTGACGAGCCTATGTCGAGCGTAAAATACGGAAGCGTTGTTGCCGCTCCTTACGTTTCGGCATTTCTTGAAGATGCACTTCCCTACCTCGAATACAAATCAACTGAGGAAGCTTCTAATATCGAAATAGAAAATTATGAAGGTATGAGTGTAAATTCCGCAGTCGGAAAACTTACAAAAAGCGATATTCAATATAAGGTAATAGGAAACGGAAGCACCGTGGTGTCTCAAATGCCGCCCCCCGGTGACGTTGTTACAAAAAAGCTTTGCACAGTATATCTTTATACCGAAAAGATGGACGAAGACACATATTTAATGCCCCGACTTGTCGGGCTTGATGCCGCAGAGGCAAACAAAATTGCCACAGGGCTAGGTCTGAACATAAAAATCAGCGGTCCTTTGAACTTGACAGGAGCGGTAAAGATAGTCGGGCAATCAATTGCCGAGGGAGAAAAAATCAAACGTGGACAGGTGCTGATACTGCGAGTTGCGGCGCTTGGCTTTGAAGATTAGCAGGTGAAAATATGAAAATAAAAAATATACTTTATGAAAACGAATATACGTGTGAAAATACCGAGGCTGCAGAGTCGGAATTTGAGAAAATTGCATCAACGCCCGGGGATATAGGCGAGAAAACCCTGTATTTCCATTTAAAAGGTGTGAATTTTAACACAGAAAAGCTTATATCGTCAGTGCTTGAGAAAAAGCCCTCGGCTATTGTTGCCGAGCTTGACTCCTCAATCACCTCATCCGACATCCCTATACTGCGAGTGAAAAATGCAAGATGCACCCTTGCGTTTGCTTACTCAAGATTCTTCGGCATCGACTTTTCTAAAATAAAATTCATAGGAATTACGGGAACGAACGGTAAAACCACCACAGCGGAAATGATAAAGGAAATTCTTGTCGCTCACGGACACCGAATCGGACTTATCAGCACGGGAAAAATAGAAAGTGACGGAAGACTGCTGTCCGATTTTAAATACTCTATGACCACCCCCGATCCATCATTGCTATACAAATCAATCGCAAAAATGCAAAGCGACGGCTGTGATTTTGTAATTATGGAGGTGTCAAGCCACGCACTTGCTCTTGAGAAAACTGCCCCAATTCCTTTTGAGGTTGGAGTGTTTACAAATCTCTCGCACGAGCATATGGATTTTCATACCGACCTTTCCGATTATTACGAAACGAAAATGAAGCTCTTTCAAAATACAAGGCTTGGAATATTTAACATTGATGATACATTTTCCAGACGTGGGTACGAGGAGTGCGAATGCGAAAAAAAGAGCGTCGGAATACTTTGGGATGCTGATATAACCGTAAAAGAGCCGCAGCTTTTGGGCTTTGACGGCTCGAAATTCCTCTATCGAGGGGAGAACTTCATATTCAAAATGAAGCTGCCATTAGTAGGAGCTTATAATATTTACAATGCTCTTTGTGCAGTAAGTGCCTCAGTCGCACTGGGTTGCCGCCCTTGCTTAGCAAAAAGAACTCTTGAGAATATGAGGGCACCTGAGGGTCGCTTTGAGATAAAAAAAGGCTCTGTCAACGTTATAATAGATTACGCACATACACCGTCTGCATTTGAAAATGTACTAAAAACGGTATATTCCGCAAAAAAATACGGGCAGAAAGTTATTTGTGTGTTCGGGTGCGGAGGTTTAAGAGACAGACGCAAGCGTCCCCAAATGGCAAAAGCGGCGGAAAAATACTGTGATTTTATAATAATAACAGAGGACAATTCAAGAAGCGAGCCACTTGAGAGAATAATAGACGACATACTTAAAGGGGTTTCAGACAAGAGCAAAACGGCTGTTATTCGCTCACGGAAAGAGGCTATCGAAAGTGCTGTAACAGAAGCTCCTGACGATGCTATAATAGTCTTACTCGGAAAGGGTGCGGAAAGATACAATATTGACATAGACGGTGTACACCCCTTCGACGAGCGAGAGATAGTAAACACGGCTATGAAAAAGCGAGAGGAAATTAACTGTGAAAATAAGGCTTGATATACCTCTGTTTACAAATGAAGTGGTTTCGGCTCTCGGTACAAACGTCCACCTTATTAACAAAAAAATTGAATACGTTACGACCGACTCACGTGAATGTGACGATGGTTCACTGTTTTTCGCTTTGGGGGATGGAGAAAAATACATAGCCGAGGCACGCTCTAAAAATGCTGTTTGTATAGGTCAAAGCGAGTGTGCAGACGTACAGGTTTCTGACACAAAGGCGGCTATGCTCATTTTAGCTTCGTATTACAAATTAAGGCTCAAAAGCCTAAAGCACACGGTTGCAATAACGGGAAGCGTCGGAAAAAGCTGTGTAAAGGACTACACTGCCGCACTTTTAAAATCAAAATTTAAAACACATAAAACCCTCGGAAATTTTAATAATAATATAGGACTTCCACTCAGCGTTTTTGCTTCACCCAAGGACACGGAAGTCCTCGTGCTTGAAATGGGAATGAATCACACGGGAGAAATAAAAGAGCTGTCCTTGGCAATAAAACCGACACTTTCCGTAATCACAAGCATCGGGAGTGCCCACATCGGAAATCTCGGTTCAAGGGAAAACATCGCAAAGGCGAAGCGTGAAATCTGCTTTGGACTTCCCTTAGACGGCACAAGTATTGTTCCAAGCGGCGAGCCATTGCTTGATGATTTGAAGAATAAAATCACCGTTGGCTGTGGAGGAGATTTTTCGATACAAATAGCTCGCAGTGAAAAGGACTGTTTGGTCTTTGATATTTCTTCAAAAGACTACGGAGTGCTTTCCGACGTATCCTTTCCTTTTGGGGGTGAGCACTTTGCAACCAACCTTGCGTTTGCCGTTGCCGTATCTTTGAGGCTCGGTCTTTCACTTAGTGAGATAAAAGAGTCACTTTTGAATATATCGGATTTTATTCCGAGGCAGAAATATGTAAAAATAGGAAAAAGAACCTTTTATTGTGACACGTACAACGCCTCGCCCGAGTCCTTTTTTGCTGCGTTCAAGACTGTAAGTTTAACAAAAGGTCGCAAATACGCCCTCATTGGTGACGTCCTTGAGCTTGGCGAAAGCTCGGAATTTTTCCACGAGCAAATCGGTAAAGCGGCTGTAAAATACGGATTTAAACGCATTTACGCATTCGGAAAATATTCAAAAAGCGTATGTACGGGGGCTATTACATCAGGACTTGACGAGAGATTTATTTTGGTAAATACCGACATAAATTCTCCGGAAATAACAGCAAAGCAAATATTAGATACGTCCTGCGGCGATGAGACTATTCTTATAAAAGGCTCGCACGCCGTAGGGGTTGAAAGAATACTTGAATACATAAAGGAATTTGAAGGAGAAAGCAATGTTTAACAATTCCCCTCTGCCCTACGCTTTAATATTCTTGAGTGTGCTTATAAGCACGGTATTTATAGAAAGCCGCTTAATACCCGTTTTTAAAAAAAATGCAAAGCAGCCAATATACGAGGGCGGTCCGTCTTGGCACATAAAAAAGAGCGGTACTCCTACTATGGGCGGAATAGGCTTTCTTATACCCGTCGTGCTTGTCGGACTTTTATTCTGTGTTCCGATACATCTGTCGGGAAACAGGTCCGGTGCCGTCTCCCTTTTAATTTCCTTGCTTTTTGCTCTTTTAAATGCGGGAATAGGTCTTCTTGACGATATTACCAAGCTTCATAAAAAGGAAAATCAGGGCTTAACGGCAAAGGAAAAATTCTTTCTCCAAACCGTCTTGGTAATTTTATTTCTTGCCGCAAGAGCCATATTTCTTAATTCAGGAACTTCAATAAGCTTCGTCTTCGGCACCTTAGAGCTTGGTATGCTTTATTATCCCTTGAGTGCATTTATAATACTTGGAATAATAAACTGTGCAAACCTGACAGACGGAGTAGACGGTCTTGCAAGCTGCGTTGCGTTCGCCGCAGGGATTTCCTCGTTTTACATTGCATATCCACTTTATTCCGACGCTGCGGTAATTTCCGCCTCGCTTATCGGTGCAACTGTGGGCTTTTTATGCTTCAATCTGCATCCTGCAAAAATTTTTATGGGTGATACAGGCTCACTCTTTCTCGGTGCACTTGTCGCATCATTGGCAACCTCGCTCGGAAATCCTCTTATATCTGTCGGAATAGGCGGAGTATACGTTATTGAGGGAGTTAGCGTAATTTTACAGGTTGCTATCTTCAAATTAACTAAAAAAAGACTTTTTAAAATGGCACCGCTGCACCATCACCTTGAAAAAAGCGGTTGGAGCGAGAATAAAATTTGCATTACGGCAATCTTAACGACCCTGCTTACGTCACTTTTGACCACTGCTCTTTTTGCTATATGAAAATACCGAGTTATTTCAAGAAGAAAAAAAGAAGCTCCTTTTTTTCGGGAGCAAAAGAGGGCAGATGTGACCTTATATATACAATTTTGGTTCTCACTCTTGCTTCAGTCGGCTCCGTCGCCATCGCAAGCTCCGGATACGCCTATGCACAATTCAGGTACGGTGACGCTCTGTATTTTATTAAAAAGCAAGTAATTTGGCTGATTCTCGGACTCGTAATTTTCGCTTTAACCTCAAAAATAAGCGTTGATATTTATATGGTGATGACACCGTACCTTTACGCTTTGACGCTCGTGCTTTTGGTTATGGTGCTTGCAATAGGCTTCGTTGGCAACGGTGCTCAAAGGTGGATCTCCCTCGGTCCTGTAACAATACAGCCCTCGGAAATATGCAAGCTTACTTTGGTGATGATGCTGGCAAAATATTTTAACGATAAAAATGCTGAAATCTCCGACAGAAAAAACGGACGAAGCGTTGCCCTTTGGGGTACGGCTGTACCGTTTGCCATCATACTCGTTCCAATAGTACTCGTTATGCTCCAAAAGCATCTTTCGTGCATTATAATTCTCGGTGCAATAGGAATACTTTTAATATACGTATCGGGAGTGAATCCGAAATACCTATACGCACTTCTCGTGATAGGAATAGTTGCGGTAAGTGCCCTTGCTCTTTTCACTGATTATACAAAGGAGCGTATCACAGTTTGGCAAAACCCGGAGAAATACAGCCTCACGGGAGGGTGGCAGACTCTGCAAGGACTGATGGCGATAGGCAGCGGCGGAATTTTCGGCGTAGGTATCGGAAAAAGCGTTTTAAAGCATTGCTACGTTTCGGAGCCTGCGAACGATATGATTTTTGCCATCGTTTGCGAGGAGACAGGATTTTTCGGTGCGTGTGTCATTCTTTTGCTGTTCTTCTTTCTGGTTTTCAGAGGCTTTATAATCGGTATTCGTACGGACAATACATATGCGAGGCTCACCGCATTCGGTATAAGCATAAAAATGGCAATTCAGGTGCTTTTAAACGTCGGAGTTGTGACAAATACTATTCCGAATACGGGCATTTCCCTGCCGTTTTTCAGCTACGGTGGATCATCTCTGCTTATGATATTCCTTGAAATGGGGATTATGAGTGCAATTTCAAGAAAAGCAAAAATACAAAAATAAGGAGCTGAAATATGAGGATACTTTTTACGGGTGGCGGAACTGCAGGACACGTAAATCCTGCCATAGCAATAGCAGAGGCTATGCAAAAGAGGCACACGTGTATTTCGATTGGATTTGTAGGGCGTGAGGGCGGAGATGAAAACAGAGCCGTAAGATCGCATTCATACAAGCTTTACACATTAAACGTCAGAGGTATTCCCCGCTCGGTCTCACTTGATGCGATCAAAAGCGGCTTTCTTGCAATAAAGGCACTCGGTAAAGCTAAAAAAATAATAAACGACTTTAAGCCCGACGTAATAATAGGAACAGGCGGATACGTCTCCTGGCCGGTTTTGAAGTCCGGAATTTCTATGGGTATTCCAACCCTACTCCACGAATCGAACATATATCCCGGTCTTGTAACGAGACTGCTTGGAAGGAAGTGCGATATGCTGCTCTTAAATTCCGAGAAGAGCCTTTCCTTTCTTAAAGGAGTAAAAAGATTTAAAGCAGTGGGAAATCCTCTACGTGGAGAATTCTCAAAAACGGGGTACGAGGGTGCAAGGCATAGCCTTGGAATAGGCAGATCGGATTTCTTCATCGTTTCCTTTGGAGGAAGCCTCGGGTCCGAAAAAATCAACAATGCAATAATTGAACTGATGAAAAGCTACACGTCAAAAAGTGTCATAATAAAGCATCTGCACAGCTCCGGAACAAGATACTACGAAAAAATAATAAGCGAAAACGAAAAGCTCACCCTCGGGCTTGGCAACTGCACGGTAAAACCGTACATCGACAATATGCCCACCGTTTTGACAGCGGCAGACCTCGTTATATCACGCTCGGGTGCTATGACGCTTTCCGAAATTGCAAGAGTCGGTGTTCCTGCAATTCTGATTCCGTCACCTAACGTCGCCGACAACCATCAATACAAAAACGCTAAAATTTTATCCGATGCGGGTGCGGCAATAGTTTTAAATGAATCTGAAATTGAAACGGAGGCTTTAAAAAACTGTGTATTTGACCTGATAACAGATAAAAAGCGAAGAATGAAGCTCAAAGAAAACGTGTTAAAATTCCACGACCCGTCCTCGGCGGAAAAAATTTGTGAGCAGATAGAGCGTGCCGTCTCTGGTAGCTATACCTTAACATAATTTTCCCAATATAAATAATGCTGTCGCTTTCAAGCATTGCCGTCTACTTTTTGTATGAGGTTGAAATATACGTTTGTGCGTTCTGCCTAAAATTAACCTATTATTTTAAAATATTTTGTAAATGTAATGTTAAATAAATATTTATTTTAAAATATAACTTGCTTTTTAGAGAAAAATAATGTAAAATATTTTATAGAATATAATATCGGGCAGTATTGCTTGATTTTCCGTATACAAAATTATAAAAAGCGAGGGTTTTAAAATGGAAACAATGGAATTTGATTTTGGACATATCGACCTTGAAAACACTTATGACAGCGGAGTAAAAATTAAGGTTATCGGAGTCGGTGGAGGCGGAAACAACGCTGTAAACCGTATGATTTCCACCAGCATTCGAGGCGTTGAATTCATTGCTGTGAATACAGACGCTCAAAGCCTTAAAGCTTCTACCGCTTCCAAGAAGCTCATAATCGGTGAAAAAATCACCAAGGGACTTGGTGCAGGTGCAACCCCCGAGGTCGGAAAGAGAAGCGCCGAGGAATCCATTGATGCAATTAAGGATATAATCAAGGGTGCAGATATGGTGTTTATCACCGCAGGTATGGGCGGTGGAACGGGAACAGGTGCCGCACCCGTTATTGCAAAGGTGGCAAAGGAGCTTGACATTCTTACTGTCGGAATTGTCACAAAGCCGTTTGCCTTTGAGGGAAGAAAGCGTATGGTCCAAGCGGAGGCAGGAATTGCCGAGCTTTCCAAATACGTGGATTCGCTCATAGTCATTCCTAACGAAAGACTAAAGCAAATTGAGGACACTCATATTACCCTCACAAATGCGTTTGAAATTGCCGACGACGTTCTTCGCCGTGGCGTTCAATCCGTCTCCGAGCTTATTAACGTCCCCGGCCTTATCAACCTTGACTTTGCTGACGTTACAACAATTATGAAGAACGCAGGAAACGCTCATATGGGTGTCGGTATTGCAAAGGGCTCTGACAAGGCACAGCTTGCGGCTATGGCGGCAATCACCTCTCCCCTGCTTGAAACGAGCATAGCAGGAGCTACCGGCGTGCTTGTCTGCGTAACCGCATCTCAGGACATTGAGCTTGAGGAGGTAGAGGCGGCTTGTGCTATGATTCACGATGAGGTACACCCCGATGCGCAGAACATCTTTGGTGTCAGCCTCGACCCGTCGCTCGACGATGAAATCAGAGTTACGATAATCGCCACCGGCTTTGACAAGATCAAGACAATAGATACTGATTCGGCATCGGAGAGAATTATAGAAAGACCTATAAGACCCGCTGTTGTCGAAGAGCCTGCTATCTCTGTCAGAGAGGCGGCACCCGCTGTAAGAGAGCCTGCATACGCTCCCGCAGCAACCACTCTCACCGAAGAGGTCATTGACCGCATTCTTGCAACCGAAGCTCCCGTATCTCGCACTGAGGTCTCCGAGCCTGCTCCCGCCCCTGCACAAGATTCTGCATCATCGACCGCACGTGATCTTTACGATGATTACGAGGTTGTGTTCCAAACCGTAAGAAGAAAGAAAAAGTAATTTAAAGGCTAAACGGTTTTAATTTGCTTACATATGCTCCCGACGTTCAATCTTGGGAATTGCGTTTTTAAGACCACATAAAAGCATTATTTAAAAAACAATAAAAAGCACTCGTGCCTCCATCGGGACACGGGTGCTTTTTTCCTGTTCTGTGCTTTTCTGTCTCTACACAATTCCGCACCGCAGTTTTCGACACTCAAATTCCGTTCTACACTTTTCCGTTGTCAAAAAAGCTGCCATTTTTGTTTAAAATTGAACTTTTAAGACTGCTTTTTCAACAAAACAGCGGAATTGTGTAGTTTTGGCGGTGCTTTTATCAACATTAAAATTTAGCCTTTTGACATCAGTGAACACTAATTTAGACAATAACGGATTTGTGTATTTAGCGTTTTCGCTTTTGTGTAAAATAAAAAAATGTGTCTATCTACTCCGTTTTAGAGAGTGTAAAAGACACATTTTTTTCTATTTTAAATTGATGCTTGAATGAGCGTAACAGCTCCGACAACTACACCGAGTACAATAGCGGCAAGCAGCACAAACGCCAAGATGCGTGCCCCTGCCCCGCTCGACTTTTTGTTCTGTTTCATTATTTATCTTCCTTCACTGTTTTTTATTTTTATCCGAATAATATTTAAAGATCTGTGATGTAATATTCTTTCCCGCACGAATTTTAGACGGTATAATGTTGTTGATTCTGGAAAGCCCCTTTGCCACACAGTCGATAGCATCCTGCGGCTTGGTCACGGTTATGCCGAGAATTTTTGACAGGAGCGAATCAATACCGTAAAGCTCTGCTCCGCCGCCTGTGAGAATGATGCCGTTTTCAAAAATATCTTTAACGTAGTCGTACGGAATTTTTTTAACAACTCCGGAAATCGCATCAAGGAGCATTCTCATTGCCCCCTCGAAGACACCGACGATGTCCTCGGTTGTGAGGGTCATACGAAGCTTGCTTCCTGTCAAGGAAAGCGTACCCTCGATATCTATGCTCTCGTTCGGCTTGCCCGGCCAAACAGCTCCGAGGCACTCCTTGATAGCCCTCGCATTTGAAAGCGACACGTTTACGTCGCCCTGGTCGTATATATACTGCTTTACTGCCACATCAAAATTCTCGCCGCCTATCATCTCACGGCCGAAGAGTATAATCTCGCCTCCGTGTAATACGGAAATCTCAGTGCAGGAGGCACCTATGTTTACCGAGATAGCACTGATGCCCGGTGAGTACCCCGCTCCAATCAAAGCGGCTACAGAACGGCTCACAGCGAAGCTCTCGTTCACACCCTCCTCCCTAAGAAGTGAAAACAGCTCCTTTTCCTGCTTTGCGTTAAAGTCAGAGGGAACTCCGACCACGCAGCGAAGCTTGTCAACGGGAAGTACTGCGGAAACAGCCTCTTTTATAACCCCTTGAGTAATTTTAGAATCAAAGAGCAAGCCGTTTTTAAACGGACGGACAAGTGCTGTGTCAGGACCGTCAAGTCCAAGTCCCGCCTCCGCTTCCTTTCCGACGGAAATAACAGCTCGAGTATTTTTGTTTACAACCGCAACAGACGGCTCTCGGTATATTTGTGCCGAAACGTCGCTGAGGGTAATATTTGCATATCCGAGATCAAGGCCAATCTTGGTCGTCATCGAGGTCTTTCCTTTCATCAGAATTAAGAGCCTAAATTTCTACTTATACTACATTATACTATATTCGGTATCTAATTTCAAGTATATTTTTCAATTTATATCAACAACAATCGAAAATTCTGTTCTTTAACGTGGTGTACCTTAAAATTTCTCGGTTGTTCTCAACCATTCTCGAAGGTATATCGCTTCTGCCTACAAGAACCACCATTCTTTTGGCTCTTGTAACTGCCGTATAAAGCAAGTTACGGGTAAGGAGCATAGGTGCGCAGGTATACATAGGAATTACAACGACGGGATATTCACTGCCCTGACTCTTATGTACAGTAATAGCATAAGCGAGGTCAAGCTCATCAAGCATATCAAAATCATACCGAGCAAGGCGGTCATCAAATCTTACGTGCATTTTGGAGTTTGCAAGGTCGATGACCTCTATAACACCTATATCACCGTTGAAGACACCCGCACCAACCTCGTCACCACGCTCCCACTCGATTTCGTAGTCGTTGAAAATCTGCATCACACGGTCCCCCTCTCTGAAAACGATGCCTCTTGCTGTTTTTTCCTTTTTAAGCTTGGCGGGAGGGTTCATTCTTTCTTGCAAAATCGAATTCAAGACCTCAACGCCTCCGCTACCTTTTTTTGATGGAGTGATGACCTGAATTTTGTCTTTTATATCCGCTCCGTATGCCCGTGGGAGCCTTTCAAGCACAAGCGATGCAACAGTCTGTGCAATATCACGCTCATTCTCACGCCTGACAAAGAAGAAATCGTTGTCGGTGATGTTGATTACAGGGCTTTCGCCATTATTTATTCTATGTGCGTTGGTTACAATCAGACTTTCCTTTGCCTGTCGGAAGATTTCCGTCAGTCTTACCGTACGTATACACTTCGAGCCTATAAGGTCGGCAAGCACGTTGCCCGCTCCCACGCTTGGAAGCTGATCGGAGTCGCCAATAAGAATGAGCCTTGACCCCGGACGCATAGCGTGAAGAAGTGCCGCAGTAAGGGACAAATCAAGCATAGAAGCCTCATCTATTATTACCACGTGCTCATCAAGCGGATTACGCTCGTTTCTGCCGAAGCGTGGCTTGCCTGAGGCGGGGTTACGCTCGGTTTCGAGCAAGCGATGAACCGTCTTTGCCTTTTCGCTTGTAGCTTCACCCATTCGCTTTGCTGCTCTGCCCGTGGGAGCTGCAAGAGCTATCTTTAATCCCATACTCGAAAAAATCGAAAGAAGAGCCTTTACAACCGTAGTTTTACCGGTGCCGGGACCGCCAGTCAGAACAAAAACGCCTCCGTCTAAAGACGCAAACAGTGCTTCTCTTTGATGCTTTTCATAAGAAATACCGACACAAATCTCCACCTTTTCTATAAGTGCCGCTATATCCGCAGTGTCAAGATGCGGTGCTTGTTCCTCTAAAAGACGTATTCTTCTTGCTACAAAGTCCTCATCCAGAAAGACCTCGTTTGTCATTATATACTCGTCTGCGTCCGTCTTGTAAGACGAAAATTCACCGCATAAAAGCTCTTTTTTAAGAAATTCGGAAAGAGTGCCGACATCAACGCCAAGTGTCTGCGAGGCGGCAAGCATGAGCTTTTCCCGAGGCAAGCAGGTGTGTCCGTTTGCCGATGCATTATATGAAAGAACGTACTCTATTCCCGAGCGAAGTCTGTATTCGGAGCGTTTGTCAAAGCCGAGAGATATTGCAAGTGAATCCGCCTTGTCAAAGCCTATACCGAAGTCCCCTGAGCATAAGACGTACGGATTTTCCTTTAATACGTCAACAGAGCTTATTCCAAAGGTCTTATACACCTTTGTTATTTCAGAGATGCTCATAAATTCTCCGCAGAACATCATCACGCCTCGGATGCCCGTCTGCTCCTTAAAGGACTCGGAAATAGCATCTGCCTTTTTCATCGTTATTCCCGGAATATCAACAAGCCACTCGGGGTGATTTTCAAGCACGTCAAAGGTATCAAGCCCAAATCTGTTTACGATTTTAAGAGCTGTGACGGGTCCTACACCCTTTACAGTGCGTGAGGATAGATATTGCAGAATACCGTCTACCTCGACTGGCAAGGTCTTCTCAAAAGTGTCAAATGCAAATTGCTTGCCAAATTCCTTATGAAATGTCCATCTGCCCCTGAGCACCACGCACTCGCCCTCAAACGCCATAGGCATAATGCCAACGGCTGTAATAAGAGCGTTTTCGGAATCGGAGATCTCAATAACCGTATAATCGTTGTCTTCGTTTCTGTAAACCACGTTTTCGACCGTACCCTTAATAACGTCGGTCAGTTCATTTTTAATTCCCACGGCTATCCTCCTTTTTCCCGAAATTCCTTTTTATATTTTATCATTATTTTAAAAAATATGCAATAGATATTTTCAAAAAATAAAAAACGGCAAACGCCGTTTTTTTATTTTTTATTTACAAAGCTCGGAAAGCTCGGCTGCTATATCGCAAGCCTCCCATTTTACCGAAAGCTCTTCTCTGCCCATATGACCGTAAGCTGCAAGCTGCTTGTATATCGGACGACGAAGATCGAATTTCTTGATTATAGCTGCGGGGCGAAGATCAACGAGCTTGTCCACCGCCGCTTCGATTTTTTCGACAGGAACGGTTTCCGTACCAAACGTTTCAATCATAACCGAAACGGGCTTTGCAACGCCTATGGCGTAAGCAATCTGAACCTCGCACTTTTTTGCAAGACCTGCCTTTACTACGTTCTTTGCAACGTATCTTGCGGCATAGGACGCACTTCTGTCAACCTTTGTGGGGTCCTTTCCGGAAAATGCACCGCCGCCGTGACGGGAGTAGCCGCCGTATGTATCAACTATGATTTTTCTGCCTGTAAGACCCGTATCGCCCTGAGGACCGCCTATAACGAATCTGCCTGTGGGGTTTACGTGAATATTCACCTTTCCGTCCATAAGTTCTTTAGGAACTATGGGAAGTATTACCTCCTCGATAATATCCTTTCTTATCGTAGCACTGTCAACCTCGGCACTGTGCTGAGAGGAAACGACAATAGTGTCAACTCTTTTAGGCTCGCCGTCTACGTATTCCACAGTAACCTGAGTCTTTCCGTCGGGACGCAAATACGAGAGCTTGCCCGACTTTCTGACCTCAGTAAGTCTTTTTGCAAGCTTGTGAGCAAGAGAAATGGGAAGAGGCATAAGCTCGGGAGTCTCATCACAAGCATAACCGAACATAAGTCCCTGGTCTCCCGCACCCGTATCAAACTCGTCGGTGTCCTCTCCGTTTTTCGCTTCAAGGGACTTGTCAACGCCAAGAGCGATATCCTCACTCTGCTCGTGAATAGAGCTTATAACAGCACAAGTCGTTGCGTCAAAGCCGTACTTTGCTCTGTCATAGCCTATTTCCTTTACGGTTTCTCTTACTATTTTCTGCACGTCGATTTTCGCTGCGGTGGTTATCTCACCCATTACCGTTATAATACCGGTTGTCGCAAAGGTTTCGCAAGCAACTCGGCTCATAGGATCCTGTTCTATTATGGCATCAAGAATGGCATCGGAAATTTTGTCGCAAATTTTGTCGGGATGTCCCTCCGTTACAGACTCAGAGGTAAATAGAAATTTTTTCATTTAACATAATCCTTTCATTTTACAAAGCAAAAGCGGGACACAACGTGCCTCCCGCTTTTATGAAAATCTCATCTGTCGGGATTTGGCACCTTGTATAAAACAGGTTGCCGGGCTTCACAGGGCCAGTCCCTCCGCCGCTCTTGATAAGTGATATTTATTTTAATAAAAATATTATAGCATAACTTTCGACAAAAAGTCAAGTGCTTTTTCGAGTTTTTTCTACTTTTTAAAATCTCTTTTTAAATTGTTTCAACTTTAATGAGATTTGTATTTCCCGTCGTGCCGTCGGTGACGCCGCCGGTGATAACCATTCTGTCACCCGAGGTAAGAGCAAACGTGGATTTTGCAAGCTTTGTTGCCGTATAGAAAAGAACGTCGAGCGACTTGAATTTTTCACTCATAACGGGAGTTACACCCCAAGAAAGTGCAAGCTTTCGCCACGTAGACTCGGAGGTTGTAACTCCAAGAATGTCTATCGGAGAGCGGAAGCGTGAGACCATTCGTGCGGTCATACCCGAAAGAGAACAAACGGCTATTGCCTTTGCCTTTATATCTATTGCCATTCCGCAGGTTGCGTGAGAAATCGCATCAACCGTGTTTCTGATAAAAAAGTCCGAGTCACGGAAGAATTTTGCATAGTCGATGTTTTCCTCCGTCTTTTTTGCGATTCTCGCCATTGCCTTAACAGCGGCAACGGGATATTTACCCGCTGCTGTTTCGCCCGAGAGCATAACTGCACTCGTGCCGTCGTAAACTGCGTTGGCAACGTCGGAAATTTCAGCTCTTGTGGGTCTTGGATTATAAATCATAGACTCAAGCATTTCCGTTGCGGTTATAACCCTCTTTCCAAGCAGGCGGCAGGTTGTAATGAGGTGCTTTTGAATGGCAGGAAGCTCTTCAAAGGGAATCTCAACTCCCATATCTCCTCTGCCTATCATTATTCCGTCGCATTCCTCGCAAATTTCCTTTATGTTATCGACACCGGAGCGGTTTTCGATTTTTGCGATTATATCAACGTCGGGGTCGCCCTGATCCTTTAAGAATTTTTTAACGTCAATTAGATCCTGCTTTACCGAAACAAAAGAGCAAGCGATGAAATCAACGCCGTTTTCTATTCCAAAAAGAATATCGCTCTTGTCATAGTCGCTGAGATATATCTGCTTTAAAACCTTATCGGGAAAGCTCATACTCTTGCGGTTGGAAACCTCGCCGCCCTCAAGCACCTTGCAGTTTATCTCCGTCCCCTCAACCGACGTTACCTCGAAAATTACAAGACCGTTGTTTAAGAGAATTTTATCCCCCACCTTCATTTCCGACGGAAGCTCCTTATAATTGACGGAAACCCGTGTTTCATCTCCCTCGATGTCCTCCGAGGTAAAAGTGAACGTATCGCCTGCGTTCAGAAACACCTTTCCGTCCTTAAAGGTCTTAATGCGGTATTCGGGTCCCTTTGTGTCAAGAAGAATAGCTATAGGAAGACCGAGCTTTTCTCTGACACGCTTGATAAGATTTATATTATTTAAGTGATCCTCGTGAGTGCCGTGTGAAAAATTAAGTCTTGCAACGTTCATTCCAGCAAGGCAAAGCTCCGTCAGCGTTTTTTCGTTATTACACGCAGGACCTATAGTACATACGATTTTGGTTTTTCTCATAACTTTCACCTGTAAAAAGCTTTTATATTTTAGTTTGTCCCATTTTATGAAATTAAAACACGTCAGATAACAATGTGCTTCGGCATTCCGTACTCATACACCTGCTGTATTTCACCATTTATGAGCGGAAGCATATAATCTATACCCGCCTTGGTAATTCCGTTGCCCTCTTCGTTTATGTATTCATCGGGAACGGTTCTTATTTCATTCGCAATTCCGAGAATGCTCTCCGTGGAAACGGAAACTCTGTATTCCTCCGACGCTTCACGCTTAAAAATCATCATTACGCCGGTTTTGCCCTCGACGGCACTTTCAACACCCGCAGCACCAACCGTCACAGACTCATCTATGTCGGTCTTTGAAGCAATGTGAGCCGCACAACGCTGCGTAAGGCTAAGCTCGGCAGAGCGTACCTTGCAGCCGATTTTATTCCTTACAATTTCCTCAAGCACCTTGCCCGTACCTGCAAGATACTTATGTCCGAATACGTCCACAGCACCTGACTGAGTTCCCTCTCCAACGTATCTGCCGTCCTTGAATTTTATACCCTCAGAAACGGCAACAAGCACAGCGGGGTGGTCGTCAAGCACACGCTTTACGGACGAAATAAACTCGTCCTCGTCAAATACTCTTTCAGGCAGATAGATAAGATCGGGACCGTCACCGCTTACGGTGGGAAGTGCCGCCGCAGCAGTAAGCCAGCCTGCATCTCGACCCATAATTTCAACAATAGTAACCGCCTTTACGGTATAAACGGAAATATCTCTCTTAAATTCCTTGATTGTAGTTGCGACAAATTTCGCCGCTGAGCCAAAGCCGGGGGTGTGATCCGTTGCGGCAAGGTCGTTGTCTATGGTCTTGGGAATTCCTACAACTCGCATTTCATAGTCGTTACCCTTTGCATACTCCGAGAGCTTTAAGACGGTGTCCATAGAATCGTTTCCGCCTATGTAGAAGAAATAGCGAATATCATACTTTTTAAATATCTCGAAAAGCTTTTCGTAGGTTTCGCCGTCCTTTTCGGGTGTGCCGAGCTTTTTTCTGCAAGAGCCGAGAGCCGCTGCAGGGGTGGTTTTAAGAGTATCAAGTGCTTGGGCATCATCGCCGAAAATCGCACCGAGGTCCACAAGGTCCTCACGAAGAAGTCCCTCCACGCCGTTTCTCATTCCGTAAACAGTTTTTATTGCCTCCGAGCGTAAAGCACCTGAAATAACACCCGCAAGGGTTGCGTTTATAGCCGATGTCGGACCTCCCGACTGACCTACAACTGCATTGCCGTAAAGAATACTCATTTTTAACGTCCTCTCTTGGTAAACACAAATTTACCCATTTTAATTTATACCTATATTATACATCTAAAAACAAGAAAAGTCAACCGAAAAGAGGCACTCTTTGATTAATTATTTTCTTCACAAACAGGCAAAAATGAACAGTTGATTTTTCCAAAGTTCAGATGTGCCGCACAAGCCCTTAAATATTTGTCCTTTGCAAAGCCGTAATCTCTGAAATATGCGTGCTCAAAGACGTCTATTGCAAGGAGCATATCAGCCCCCCTCGGTGTGTCGCTTGCTTCGGAAAAGCCTATTCTACCCGCTCTGTCCTTATAAATTGTGACAAAGCCCGAGGGAAGTCCCGAGGCAAATCTCAAAAGCTCGTAGGCAAACGAGTTTTCCGAGCCGAAGCTCTCTTTTATTTTTTGACACGGGACGTATGTGTCACCAAATGAATCGAAGTAAATATCGTGTAATTTGATTTCAAGGGCAAGCCTTGACAACTGCGAACGCTCGCCAAGAGGAATTTTGAGCATATAAATTTCACGCTCATTTAAATTTAAAACGTCAAACCCGCTCTTTTTATAAATCGATGCCTTGTGCCTTAATCTGCGAACGTATTCCTCGTGCTCTCGTATCGCGCCCTCCGACAAAAATCCACTCATTCCCTTATTCATAAGCCCTCCCAAATAATAAAATCTCCCTACCAAGATATGCAAGGCAGGGAGATTTTGTTAAACTATGAGATCCTTTTCGCCAAAGGTATATTCGCTACTACAGAAGCGGCACAGTGCCGTAAGCTCACGGGGCTTCCCCTCTGCCACCTGCTCGTCGAGCATTTTAAGAATTTCCTTATTTCCAAGGCTTTGGATTTTCTTTTGCATACGCTCACGTGAGCAGTCGCACGCATATTCAACCTCGATTTCATCAAAGAGGTCGTAAGGCACGTCACGAAGTGCGATGTCCGCTATTTCTACATTGGTCATTCCCTTTTCAAAATAACGTGAGATGTTAGAAAGGTCGGCGGCGTTACGCTCTATCAAATCAAGCGTTTTTTCGTCGGGGAAAGGCATCATTTGTATAAGAACGCCGCCTGCGGCAAGACAGGAGTAGTCCTTGTCTACGAGAACTCCGAGTGAAAGAACGGTTGGAACCTGCTCACTTTTTGCAAAATAAGTAGCTATGTCCTCGGCAATCTCACCGCTTACAATCTCGGTCATTCCCATCTGCGGCTCACCGCCGCCCATATCACGTATGAAAGAGAGCATTCCGCCGCCCACCGCAGCACCTACGTCAAGCTTGCCGTTTGGCTTTTTCGGAGGATTTACCAGCGGATTTTGAATGTAGCCCTTTACGTTTCCGTAATAATCGCCGACCGATATGAGCTTTCCCGCAGGGCCGTCACCGGCAAAGGTAACTGTTACACGGTCGTCCTTTTCGGGGAGCATAGTTCCTATCATAGAGGTGGCACTGATAAGTCTTCCGAGTGCCGCAGTCGCCGTAGGCGAGGTTCTGTGACATTTAATCATATCGTTGACCATTTTTGTGGAATTGATGACTAAAATTCGGGCAGAACCGTCTCTTGTCATTCCTCTTATAATTGTCGAAGCTTTCATTTCCTTGCTTTTCATTATAAAATCACCGCCGTTTTTATATATTTTTCTTGCATCTTGCGACGATATAAATTCGCTCGTCGCAATCGCTTGCTTCTTTAAAATTAAAATCAGAATAGGCTCCGACAAATTCAAAGCCTGTATTCAAAAGTGCGTGCTTTAAGGAACGAATGGTATACATTCTCTCTCTGCCCACCTCGTCATACCTTTCATATCTTCCGTCCTCGCACTCCGTCATAACCGTAAAGCAAAAATCGCAAATATGAGTTTTGGGATTATATTCGTTTTGCCAAATGCAAAACGCACCGTCCTCCTCGAAAACGTAGGACCTGTCGGCGTATATATTTTCAAATTTATACTTGCCGTTGACGTCGAAGATGAAAAGACCGTCCGGGGAGAGATAATTATGCACAAGAGACAAGCATTTTTTTAAATCAGAGGGACCTGTTAGGTGGTTGATGCAGTCAAGACAGCTCACAGCAACGTCAACCGTACCGTAAAGCTCAAACTCCCGCATATCCTGACAAAGAAGAAGAATTCTGTCAGAAAGACCGCACTCCTCTGCCGCACACCTTGCCTCGTCAAGCATCTCGGGGGATATATCAACGCCCGTCATATCGTGTCCCCTTTTTGCAAGCTCAAGGGTCATACGCCCTGTGCCGCAGCCGAGGTCAAGCCAAAGCTCGGGGTCGGTCGGATATTCTCTTTTCACAATTTCTTCTATAAAATCCGCCCAAAGCGAATAATCGATATTTCCGTTAATTTTGTCATAAAACGGAGCAAGAATGTCGTAAAACATAGTGTTTTCTCCAAGATTTTGCTTTTAAAAGCTTATTTATTCAAATCTATCCCGAACCTCTTGTGTCGAAAGCCTGTCTTTGGCGTATGCCTTTCTCAAAAGACTTGGCGGTATAAAATCGTCGAACTTATCAAAAACGGGACACTCTCCGTCAAAGACGAGCTTTTCTGCGTCAAGGTCGCCTCTTTCGATTATAGAGCGTATTCCGAAAAGCAAGCTGTTGCCTGCGTCCTCTTTTGCCTTAAAGGTTATATAGTAGCAAAGCTCACTTTGAATGTCATAGATACCAAGCTCCGCTGCATTTTTTTGCAAAAGACGCTTCAAGGTTCTGAATGCACGTGTGCCAAGCCAAGGGAACAAAACGTAGCTCTGACCGCCGAGATAAATTACAGTGCTGTCAGCCATTCCTGCATTTTTAGCGACGTTTCGTGCGTTTTCAAGGCGTTCTCTTGCATTGTCACCGAGATATTTATACTCCTTGCCGCCGAAAAGCACGTTTTTCATAGCTAAAAGAAGCTTCGTATGAATCTCGCCGCCGTCACCCGGCCACGACACCTCCATTTTTCCGTCAACGAGCTTTACGAAAATCAGCTTTCTTGGAAAATCAAGCTCCTTGACCTCCCACACTCTTCCCGCAAGAGCAAATCTGTCGCCGACGGGGGGCGGTGTGGTTATCGTTCCTATCTCCTCGCTGTCGCATCTGACCGTGTAATCCTCGCTGTCCTTAAATACCGCATAAAATTTGTAAGAATTTATAATTCTCTCTCCTTTAAGTCCTACAATCAGCCCTCGCTCCTCAGTCATTTCTATATAATCGTTATTTATCATAGAAACGAGCATCTCCTTGTAGTCCTCCTTGGAAAGCTTTGAAAGCGGCGGAAGCTCAAGAACTCTTGCGGCAAGATTTTTCGCTGTCAGCTCACCTGAGGATGCAAGAATGCTGAGCGTCTGATGAAAGGCAAGACTAAGAGGCATACTCTTAACGCTCGGCGGCTCGATAAACCGCTCTGTTGAATACAGGTCGATTATAGCGATCCCTCGGAGCAAATCCCAAGGAATTATTTCGGGAAGAGGTGCATTCGGCAGAGCCGTTTCCTCTCTGAAAACCATTATCATTTCGGGAGGAGTACCTCTTCTGCCCGAGCGTCCGAGCCTTTGAAGAAAACCCGCAACCGTTGTAGGCGAACCGATTTGCGCAACACGTGCGAGCTTGCCTATATCTATACCAAGCTCCATTGTTACCGTAGCACAGGTGACCGCCTCTATTACCGTTTCGTCCTTCATTTTTTCCTCCGCATCCTCACGAAGTGAGGCGGAAAGGTTGCCGTGATGAATTAAGAAAATATCCTTTTCGGAGCGTTTTTTTGCAATTTGACGCAGGGTTGCGGTCACGTATTCCGTTTCCTCTCTCGAATTTGAGAAAACCAAGGATTTGGTTCCGTAAACCGCATCGTAAAGATACTCGTATCCGGGGTCAAGCTCTGCTCTTGCGCCTCTTTCCGTCTGCGTCGAGGTGGAGAGCGACGGATTTCTCGTCTGGTCCTCGTTTGCATTCTGAATATAAAAATGCTCAAGCCCAAGACGCCATTTTAAAGGTGTTTTCGGTGGAACGGGTGCTATTGTATCACGTCCGCTGCCTGCACCGAGCCATTCCGAGGCAATATTAAGGTCGCCTATTGTGGCACTGAGACCCACTCGCCTTGGAGAATAGCCGATAAGTCGGGCTATTCGGGACAAAAGACATATGACCTGATTTCCTCTGTCTGTGCCTATCATCGTATGAATCTCATCTATGACAACGTAGCGTAGTCCGCCGAAAATGCGGGGAATGTCATTTGCTCTGCTCATCACCATTGATTCAAGAGACTCGGGTGTAATTTGTAAAATACCCTCGGGATTTTTGAGCAAACGCTTTTTGTGCGACGCACCTACGTCACCGTGCCAATGCGTTAGGGGAATTTCCGATGCATCGAGAAGCTCCTCAAGACGATAAAACTGGTCGTTGATAAGAGATTTTAAGGGAGCTATATAAAGAACACTAACTGATTTGAAATCCGACGGGCTTTCCGAAATATCTGCAATAATCGGAAAAAAAGCCGCTTCCGTTTTTCCCGAGGCAGTAGATGAAGAAACAAGCAAATTAGACTCCGTCTCAAATATAACACGTGCCGCCTCAAGCTGTATTTCACGCAGCTCCGTCCAGCCGTGAGAGTATATATAATCCTTTATAAAATCGGGAAATCGAGCAAATACTCTGTCTGCGTCCGTCATTGTTTCTCCTTTCTGCCCCAAATTAAATATCAATATCAGCTAAATTTACCTTTGTTTTCATCGCCGTGACAACTTCCTCTGCCGTAAGCTCGTCCTCGCTATGCAGTGCTTTTGTAAACGTGATGTTGCCCATAAGGCTTTCAAACGTTGCCGTCGGGTTGTCACGCATTATATTCAAAAGAGTAAGAAAATCTCTTGTGATTTCTCTGGGGGTTACCATCTCCTCAGCTCCCGCACGCTCAAGCGCTCTTGTCAGGAAAATCTCCGTTTCCCTGTCGCTGATTATAGGGTCCTCGGTCCCCTCTCTTTGCATATAAAGCTTTGCAAGTCTTCTTACAAGAGCTAAAAGCTCGTTGTCCGACAGTCGGCGAAGTCTTATTACGGGAGAAGACAGATTTTGATATCCAAGCTCCGCATATTTGGAATCGGCAAGGCGGCTCTTTAATGCATCGTAGCTGAACAAGCCTCGGCGAGAATCCTCCAAAAATTGCGGAGTTCCGCCAAAAACAACGCCCAGGTAAGACGCTTTGCCCTGCAAGGTATCATTGAAAATAGCCAGAATTTTCTCGTAATTCGCCTCTCTTGAAATTCTGTTGGGAATTTTGTAAAGGTTTACGCATTCATCAATGAATACGACAAGTCCGGAATATCCCAGCTTTTCTGAAAGTGCGGCAAAAAGCTTTATGAAATTATACCAATTATTGTCATCAATAACCGTGCTTACGTGGAAGCCAAGGGCTGCTCTTGCCTCGGTTTTTGTCGAAAACTCACCACGCAGCCACCTGAGGCACGCACTTTTCTTCTCCGTGTCGTCGTGCATAGACGCTGTATAATATTCCCCGAGCACGCCTGCAAAATCAAAGCCGCCAACGTCTCCCTCAAGCTCCGAGAGAGTGGCGTATACACGCTTTTTAAGCTCGTCCTCAAAGCGAGCGTCCGTCGGGAGTATTCCCTCGCTTACAAGGTCGGTTTTAAGCTTTGTAAAATGGCGTGAAAGTATTGTCGTCAAGGCTCCGCCGTCGGGACTTGCCTTGCTTGCCATATTTATCATCAACTCCTTATAGGTTGCAAGTCCCGCACCATTTCCACCCGTCAAGCGTCTTTCGGGTGAAAGGTCAGCGTCGGCACATATAAATCCCCGCTCAAGTGCATATCCTCTGATAAGCTGAATAAGAAAGCTCTTTCCGCTTCCGTATCTGCCAATCAAAAAGCGGCAAGCAGCACCGCCCTCGGCTACGTCGTCGAGGTTGTCGAGCAAGGAATTTATCTCATCCTGTCTTCCTATTGCTATATACGGCGCACCGCTCCTCGGAACAACGCCCGCACTCAATGAAGACAAAAGGGTATTTAATATTCTTCTTGGAATTTTTACTTCGTTATTTTCTGGAGCCATTCTCCGATTTCCTCCGTATAATCATCGTAAATAGTATATCTTTCGCCATCGTGATAAATAACAACGTCACCAAGCATATCAGAGAACGCCTCGTTTATCCTCTCCACGGCAGAGTCAAGTTCAATTCCGTCAAAGCTGTCGAGTGAAGCCTCGGCACGAATTGCTTTTAAAGCCTCAACATCAAATTTTGAAAGCGGACACTCGTCACAGGGTTTCTCTTGCTCTTTAGGTTCGCATTTCGGCTCTTTGGGTTCGCATTTCGGCTCTTCGGGTGAGGAGTTTTTCGCAGGAATAGCCTCTTCACAGTCTTCCTCTGCCTCTGCAACAAGCCTTTGCGTTGTAAGCCAAGAGGAGCGTTCGATTTCATCTGCCCCCTCAAACGAAAGCCCGACACTCGGAGCGTCATAGAGCTTTTCATACTCGGGAATTTTAGCCCTTGCGCGAATTCGCTCTTCCCTACTCTCTGTAAGAAGAAAATACGCATCGATTACATTTTTATACTCATCTGGCAGGTCCTTTACGGCAAGACGGCTTTTTACACCGAGCTGCTGGCGAATTTTGTTCTCGGTATAACGGACGGCCGCCGTAATAGCCGCACGCAGCTTTCCCGCACCCGAAAGAGAGACGTACTCTATTTCAAGACGGCACTTTACACTGTGGGTGCATAAAGAGTTCGGGAATGCGTTTCTCGTAACCCTTGCAAGCCCCTCTGTCTGGTCGTAGAGCGTGCCCTCCTTTGCAAGATGCAGAAGCAGGCTTAGCATTGCGGTATACATATACTTTTTATATTCCGCAGCGTCAGTCTCTTGAATAAACTTACCCTTTCGCCAATCGTAATCCGACAAAAAGGCAATCATAGCCCCAACGCTCTCTGCATCTGCCCCCTCAATATCGGAGAGGTAGAACTCTGTAAGAGGAGATGCCGCAATAGCCTCGTGCATAAAATCGTGAAGCTCCTCCATCGGACACGGCAGCTTATGAATAAAGCAATAGTCCTGAATCCATACGGAAAAATTTGCACTGATCTTCGGAAAAGCGGTTCTGTATTCACCCCAGAGCCTGCAAAGAATCTTTATGCCCTCTTTTGCGGGAATCATATCGGGCAAATTCAAAATCTCATATACGTAAAGATAGAGGTATGAATAATCCGTTTTCGGGAATTTACCACGCCTTATTTCGCTTCGCCAATAGAAATAATAGTTCTTTTGCTCCGCTGTGAGCTGAGAATACTGCGGCATATACGAAAAGAACGGAACGTAATCGCATTTGGGCGTCTTATAATCATAGTAAAGAAGCGCCGCCTTTCTGAAATTGCCGTAAAAATCGTACTTGTCGTTATATCTTTTGATTGTAACTCTTTTGATAAGACTCGTTCCCACGGGTACGTACGACTCGTCATCGGCTTTCTTGCCCGAAAGGACACCTTGCTCGGAAAAGGTGATTTTCCGCTCCGCCTTTTTCTCCTCGGACTCCTTTAAGGAATCAAGCTCGGTATCCGGGGCGTAATCCACGGCGGTGGGCTTTGTGGCAAACGGACGCAAAGGAGTGGCTTTCCTTGGAACGAGCTTTTCTATATCCCAGAAATCGTCTTGGCTCGTATCTTCTTTTTCTTTGGTACCATTCATATTGTCCACCTCCTTTTTATCAAAAAACAAGCATTTCGTCAATAATTTATTTTACCATAAATACTGTAATTTGTCAATATTTTCGAGCGTTTTTTATGAATTTTAAGATATAATAAATCGAGCAAAAAAAACGACTCATAAACCGCAAAAAATTTATGAGTCGAATTATTATAGCTAAAGGTTTATACGGAGCTTGCCAAAAATACGTTATAGCCCTCATCTGTGAGCGTCTTTTCTGCCTTTTGTGCTTCCTCTATATTTTTAAACACACCGAAAACGGTAGGACCGCTTCCGCTCATAAGTGCTCCGTCAGCTCCAAGATCTTTCAGCCTAAGCTTTGCTTTTTCGGCACTCGGAACGAGTGGGAAAACCACAGGCTCAAAAATGTTAAACATTGCTAAAGGGTTAAACTCTCCCTCTGCAATTGAGCGTGTCAAGGCATCAAGCCCTGCTCCAGTGTCACGGGGGGCTTCAAAATCAGCGTAGGCTTTATCAAGTGCGGAGTATGCAAGAGGCGTAGAAATATGCTCGGCTATACGAACTATAAGAAAATTCATCCCCTTTAAATCTGCCAGCCGTGTGATTATTTCACCACGACCCTCACAGAGTGCCGTTTTCCCAAGGAAGCAGTAAGGGACGTCGCTTCCAAGCTCTGCCGCCAAGGACAGCATAGCCTTTTCTCCAAGAGGCTTGCCGAAAAGACGGTTCATTGCCCTGAGGGTTGCTGCTGCATCGGACGAGCCGCCCGCAAGTCCCGCCGCAACGGGAATGTTCTTTTTGAGCTTTATATTTATATTAGCAAAAATCCCGCAATGCTCAAGAAAAAGGGTTGCCGCCTTGACTGCGATATTTCGTCCGTCGGTAGGAAGATACGATGCCCCCGTGACAAAAAGCCTGACCTGCGAGTTACCTCTTGTCGGCTCTGTACTTACGGTAAGCTCATCATAGAGCGACACTGTGTGCATAACGGTTTTTATTTCGTGAAATCCGTCCTCACGCTTTCTTGTAACGTCAAGATACAAATTGATTTTTGCATAGGCGTTTTCCTTTACAGCGTTCATCGGTGTTCTCCTTTTCCTTTTTTTAAATTTTACCACAAATCGGACTAATTGTCAATAAGATCACCAACGTGGGCTATTTTATTCACCAACGTGTTTTTTCTTCACGCTATGCTTGCAAAAGCAAGCGAAGAGTAGACTGACGAAGTTGAAAATTTAAAATTTATTTATTAAAATATTTGTTATCTCTTGACATTTGGGAAAATATGTGTTATAATCCCATAGTGACCGAGTTTAAGAAGGCTCGGCTCCTTGCCGCTGGGAATTTCGGCGGCCATAATGACCATAAGGAGGTAAAAATCAGATGGAAAAGAAGATTTGTTCTTACGAGACTCTCTTTGCTGTAAACGGCAATCTTCCCGAGGAAGAGGTTAAGGCACTTGTAGAGAAGTTCGTAAATCTCATTAACGAGAACGCAAAAGACGTTAGCGTTAACGAGTGGGGCAAGAGAAGATTTGCGTATCCAATCAATTACGTAACTGAAGGCTACTACGTTCTCGTGTCCTTTAAGAGCGAACCCAGCTTCCCCCTCGAGCTTGAGCGTGTGTTCGGCATCACCGAAGGTATTCTTCGTTATATGACCACCACCGCTATTGCGAAGGAAGCAAAGGCTGAGTCTGCGGCAGAGCCCGTAGAAGTAGCTGGTGAAGCCGCTGAAACCACAGAGGCGTAAAAAATAGCACAGGAGGCGATATTATGGCAAGTTTCAACAAGGTTATCCTTATCGGTAATATGACTGCCGACCCCGAGCTGAAGCAAACAGCAGGCGGAATTTCGGTATGCAGCTTTTCGATTGCTGTAAACCGCCGTTTTGCAAAGTCCGAGCAAGGACAGCAGAATGTTGATTTCATCAACATTGTAACTTGGAGACAGCAGGCCGAGTTTGTTGCCCGTTATTTTAAGAAGGGCAACCCCATTCTCATCTGCGGTCAGCTTCAGACCAGATCCTGGAGTGATCCTCAGGGACAAAAGAGATACGCAACCGAGGTCGTAGCAGACGAGGTTTCGTTCGTAGTTCCCGCTTCGCAGAATGCACCCGCCACGCAGGCAGGAGGCACGGCGTACACTCCCGACGCTTATGCGTCACCCGCTTTTGGCACCTCCCAAAGCGTAAATTTTGAAGAAATTCCCGGTGACGAAAGCCTTCCTTTCTAATTTAATTAGATTTAAGTATGGTTTTCAGTCCCCGCCTCATTCGCAAGACTCACTGCGAAAGAGGTGAAAATACAGAATTCGTGAGTCGGAAAGGTTTTGGAACTATTCAAAATGGATAGAAACGATACTCAGCGTCCTGCATTCCGTCCTATGCACAGAAGAAAGAAGGTTTGCATCTTCTGTCAGGACAAGGTTGCAGAGATTGATTACAAGGACGTATCTAAGCTCAGAAAGTTCATTTCCGAGAGAGCGAAGATCCTCCCCAGACGTGTTTCAGGCAACTGTGCTCTTCACCAAAGACAGCTCACCACCGCTGTTAAGAGAGCTCGCCAGATGGCACTTCTTCCCTACGTATCCAACTAATACGACAAATGTTATAAGACAACCCCGTTCTCTGCGAAAAAGACAAAATCTTTTGACCTCGAACGGAAGCTTATAACAAGGAAAAAACACATTAAAAACAATAAGACACTCTGTGTTGTACAGGGTGTCTTTTTTTGTTTATATT
>JAZOQA010000076.1:0-10797 GCA_045655765.1 Eubacteriales bacterium
AGGTTGGTCTCGGCCACGGTAACCTCGGTAAGATGCTTCTTTCCGAAGAAACCGACTGCTTCTGCTTCCTCGCAGGTCACGAATCCTTCGCGGCTGCAGAAGGCGCTATTAAGATCGCTCTTAACGCTAACAAGGTTCGTAAGAATCAGCTTCGCGTTATCCTTAACGGTCTTGGCAAGGATGCCGCTATGATCATTTCCAGAATCAACGGCTTTACCTACGTTCAGACCGAGTTTGACCCCTACTCTGAAACCGTTAAGGTTATCAAAGAGGTTGCATACTCAAACGCCGACATTCTCGAGCTTCATAATAGCAACGCCCTCGGGAACGTTGTCAGCACCGTAGCAACGAACCTTTGCACGGTCGCCGTTCGAGTAAGCGGTTTCGCTTATAATCTTTACGGTTTCGGTGTAAGGATCAAACTCGGTCTGAACATAAGTGAAGCCGTTGATACGGGAAATAATCATAGCCGCATCCTTACCAAGTCCGTTAAGGCAAACACGGAGGGGCTTTACTCTAACCTTATTTGCGTTAAGAGCGATTTTGATTGCACCCTCTGCGGCAGCAAAGGACTCGTGACCTGCGAGGAAGCAGAAGCAATCGGTTTCCTCAGAGAGGAGCATTGCACCCAGATTTCCGTGGCCAAGACCAACCTGACGGTTGTCAGCAACGTAGCCGGGGATACAGAAGGACTGAAGACCGATACCGATAGCAGCAGCTGCATCAGCAGCCTTTGTGCAGCCCTTCTTAATTGCGATTGCTGCACCTACGGTGTAAGCCCAAACAGCGTTCTCGAAGCAAATGGGCTGTGTGCCTCTTACGATCTTGTCACAGTCAACGCCCTTTGCGAGAGTGATGTCACGGCACTCCTCGATGGAGTTAATGCCGTATTCCTTAAGTGTAGCGAGAATCTTCGCTTCACGTCTTTCATAGTTTTCAAACAAAGCCATTTTCGCTACCTCCCTTAATCTTTTCTCGGGTCGATGAACTTAACGGCACCGTCCTCTTTGGAGAATCTGCCGTAGTGACCCATAGACTTGTTATATGCGGTGTTGGGGTCGTCGCCCTTCTTGATGAAATCGGTCATCTTGCCGAGGTTTACGAACTCATAGCCGATAACCTGATCATTTTCATCAAGTGCCATTCTTGTAACGTAGCCCTCTGCCATCTCGAGGTAACGGACACCCTTTGCAACTGTGCCATACATCGTTCCAACCTGGGAACGGGAGCCCTTGCCAAGGTCCTCAAGACCTGCGCCGATGGTAAGACCGCCCTCGGAGAAAGCGGACTGAGTACGACCGTAAACAATCTGGAGGAAGAGCTCACGCATTGCGGTGTTTATAGCATCGCAAACGAGGTCTGTGTTGAGAGCCTCAAGAATTGTCTTGCCCTGAAGAATCTCTGCCGCCATTGCTGCGGAGTGCGTCATACCGGAGCATCCGATCGTTTCAACGAGTGCTTCTTGAATTACACCGTCCTTTACGTTGAGAGTGAGCTTGCACGCACCCTGCTGAGGTGCACACCAGCCAATACCGTGAGTAAGACCCGAAATGTCCTTAATTTCCTTTGCCTTTACCCAAAGACCCTCTTCGGGAATGGGTGCAGGTCCGTGGTTGGGTCCTTTTGCTACTACGCACATATTTTGTACTTCGTGCGAATAGACGAGTTCTGCCATCTTTTATATCTCCTTTTTTAAATTTAACTTATTTTATAAGCGGCTTTACCGCCTCGGCATAGAGCCTGCCGATGAAAGCGGAGCCGTTCTGATTTGGATGTACTCCGTCAGCGGAATAGTAAAGAGGTGCGGGTTGAGTTTTGAGTGCCTCGGCAAATTTTTCATCAAGAGGAATATACACGTCGGCAAACTTCTCTGCAAGCCCTCTGACGATAGGAAGCAGCGTATTGATGTCATCACGGAGAAAATCCTTGTCCGCCGCATCAAGAACAAACGGTGCCATAATTACTATCTTAGCATCAGATTCCTTTTTTATGCGTTCGAGAATCGAGCGATAATTGAGGGCGATCTGTGCATCGGTGGTTGCGATTCTATCCGAGCCGTGTCTATGCCAGAGGTCATTAATTCCAATAAGAATTGATATAATATCGGGGTAAAAAGCGAGGGCGTCAGGATATAGCCTGTCAAAAAGCTGGTCCGTACGATTTCCGCTTATGCCCATATTGATGAAATCAAATTCCACGTCGGGATTCTGCTCTTTAAGGAACTCTGATGCATATTTGGGATATCCATAGCCCATATTGCGATAATTACGCTTGTCCCTGCCTGCATCTGTAATGCTGTCACCTTGGAATACAATTCTCATAAAAATCGCCCTGAAATAAGAAAATTACTTTACGATTTCGCCGTAAATCTGACCAAAAGCACAAGCTGCATTAGCCTCGTCGGTGTCGATGTGCATTGCGGGAGCGAACTTGTCACTAACTCTTACAACAACGTCACCGTAAACAGTGCTTCTGCCATTGGACTCTATTTTAACGGAAACAATCTCCTTGTCACAAACACCGAATTCAGCAGCATTCTCGGGAGTGAAGTGAATATGACGCTTTGCAGCGATTACGCCCTCGGTAAGCTCATATTCAGCACCGTTTTCGGGGTTGACGAGCTTGCAGCCGGGTGTGCCTGCAACGTCACCGCTCTCTCTGATGGGGGCGGAAACTCCGATAGAGCGTGCATCCGTAAGCGAAAGCTCAACCTGGCTTGCAGGACGTACGGGACCGAGGATAGATGCCTTAAGCTTGCCCTTGGGTCCGACGACCTCAAGCTTTTCCTCGCACGCAAACTGACCGGGCTGGCTGAGATCCTTCTTCTTTGTAAGCTCATAGCCCGCACCGAAGAGTGCTTCAAGAGCCTCCTTTGATACGTGAATGTGTCTTGCAGACGTTTCAACGATAACCTGTTTCATTTCTTTTTTACTCCTTATCTTTAACGGAACGCTCGTTCCGCTTTAATCCAGACTATATTATAGCATAGTTTTTATGGAAAATCAATGCATAAAAGGAAGATTTTTGAGATTTTTTTAACAATTCCCTTTCTGATATTTTTCGACTCTACAAGCCTACTTTAAATTTAAGCAAAAAGCTATGTATAAACCAAAAGAATAGAGAAAAACTAAAAAAAACAAGCAAATCGGAGCTATACAAATGGAAAATAACGAAAAAAACGACCAATCCGCAGAAAATGTCAGAATGCTCGGTACGGCTGAAATAGAGGCGGGCGGCGAAACGTTCTACTGCATTTCTATAATTGGGCAAATCGAGGGGCATTACGTGTCCGACAATTCACAAAAAACGACGAAATACGACCACATCATTCCCCTGCTCGTCAGCATAGAGGAAAGCGAGCGTGTAGACGGTGTTCTTATTTTGATAAACACCCTTGGCGGCGACGTTGAGGCAGGGCTTGCGATGGCGGAGCTTATTGCAAGTATGTCAAAGCCGACAGCTTCCATAGTCCTCGGCGGCGGACACTCTATAGGTGTGCCTCTTGCTGTAAGTGCAAGACGCTCTTTTATTGTGCCTAGTGCAACTATGACCATTCACCCTGTGCGTACCAGCGGTCTTGTGCTTGGTGTTCCGCAGGCTTTTGACTATCTTGAAAAGATGCAAAACAGAATTATCAATTTTGTCACCAAGCACTCGAATGTCACTGATGAGCATTTCAGACACCTGCTTTCAAGAACCGATATACTTGTCAACGACATCGGCTCTATTCTTGACGGCTACGAGGCTGTCAAGTGCGGTCTTATTGATGAAATAGGAGGAATTAAGGAAGCTATTGCTTACTTAAAAAAAGAATGTAAGAGAGAAAAGCCGACAGAATAAATCCTTATAAGCTTTCCGCTTTTCGGCAAAGCGAAAAAGCCTCTCTTTGGAGAGGCTTTTTAAAGTCTTATATCTTTTTGAAAAGGTGCTTTGAAGGGAAAATAAAAAGGAAAAAATTGTTCCTCATAAACCGCCATTTTCGTGACAGAATAATAACAGAGCCGAGGAACAAAAGCCTGCACAGTTTGCGGGCAAGAGTCCCGCAAGCTCGATAATATAGATATAAAAAGAGGAGATTTAATCTTATGTCTAAGAGCAAGGTAAACGTGCCCGAAGCAAGAGCGGCACTCGACAAGTTTAAGATGGAGGCTGCCAACGAGGTTGGCGTTACTCTCAAGCAGGGCTACAACGGTGACCTCACCTCCAAGCAGGCAGGCAGCGTTGGCGGTCAGATGGTTAAGAAGATGGTAGAGTCCTACGAGAACTCCATCAAGAACAACGGCTAATTTACCCTAAAAAACGAATGGGGGCACTGCAAGCTGCAGTGCCCCTATTTCATTTTGCTTTGTTTTAGTTTATTTTAAGGTTGAAAGCATATGCTTTTCTTCATATAACTTTAAGTTTTTTATTCTATCTGTGTTTGCTCTATCCGACGTATACATATACGCCTCTGAGATTGTAAACCAAGATTTCTCGACAAAATCCGTTTGCCCAAAAGGGGGCTATACTTTGTTAGCTAAAGAAAGCAAAGTACAAAAGAAGTGCTAAAACGGAACAAAAAACTCCGCTTGCAAAATTTACAACGTCGTTGTCTACCGAGGAAAATCCTGCGACCTTTTTCGCACTTCTTCCGCAGTGCTCAGCACGCTCAGTAAGCTTGCCGCACTTGAGACAACGGTATTTTACCTGAAATACCGAGCCAAGGAAGCTGTCGAATACTGCTCCAAAAAAGGCACAAAGGGTCACAAACAGTGCGTGATAAAAGCCGTAGATACCAAAGCACAGGGGAATTATGCTGACAAGAGCCGCTCCGAGCAAGGAAGAAAGGGTGCCGACAAGCGACATTCCGCCGCTCATCCCCTGCTCTGCTCTTCTAAGCTTGAAAACGTCGTACGTCTTGCTTGAAAGCACGCCAAGCCCCGAGGCACAGGTGTCGGAGAACGCCTCCGCAACCGAAACGGCAAAAGCGACAAGAAAGACCTCGTGAGATGTGATTACGTACGCAAGGGACAAAAGCATAGCGGGCAGGCTGTTTGCCAAGACCTGGTATGCGTCACGGGTGGAATCGCTTTTTGTATCGGATAAGAGCGACTTGCCCTTGATTTTTTCTTTCACCTTGTCTATTGCAACTCCGCCGACAAGAAAGAGCGCCATCATAATAAAGCCCATATTTCCAAAGGCAAGAGAAACGATAAAATCAAGAATAATTGCAGCGACTGTTCCCACACGGGTCAAGACTCTACGCTCGATTACGACAGCAAGCATAAACGGAGTGAGGAGTATCGGGACGATATAATTAAGTGTTTCAGTACTATAATACAGAAGAAAATACGACAGCGTCGAGGCTCCGATGGGGAGCGATATATTATCGAGTCCAAAGCCCGTAACAATTTCAAGCTCTGTGGAGAATACGGCAATTAACACGGAAATCCAGAGGCTGCTTTCAGGTGCGAAAATCCTTATAAGAACAAAGGAGGAAAGAAACGAAAATACAAGTCCGAAAAGAGAGCCTATCAAGGTCTTGGACTTCCAGATTCTTGGATTGAATTTTCGTATTGCCTGTCCGAGCACTCCCGCAAAGCCGTCGCCAAGGGAGGTACAGAAAACTGCAATTCCAAAAGGAAGCATAAAACGAGGCTCAAAAAGCGAGACTGCCGCCATAATACTCATAGAAACACAGTAATAAACCGTGCCCGGCGAATTATCACCGTCTGAGGAAATCATAGGCATTAGGTGCTTTTTATACACTATAAGCAAAAGAATAAAAAACAACACGCATACGTTTAAAATATGAAGCGAGCCTTTTGTAAACGCATTTCCGTGAAAATAACCGAGTATTATCCATTCAAATCCCACAAGAATGTGCACGACCTTGCGTGTGTACTTTTTTTGCATACCGATTTTATATAATATAAATGAAAGCAAAAGGCACGCTACAGCGTAAAGCACACTGAAAAGGTATCCTTTAAAAACCATTTTTCTCACTCCTTTCGTTGTTTTTTATATGCATTGCAATAACTAAAATAACTATAAAAAAGACATAATGACCGGGAAAATCGTTATGTCTTTCGGTTTTAGAATTAAAGCTCCTCAGGCTCTGTATTTTTTAGCCTTGAATCAGGGTCATCAGTCTCCAAGGTCTGAACCTCCTTGCCGGGAAGAACCTTTCCGTGAGTCATAGTATGAAGACGCTCCTCGACCTTTTTGCCGATTATCGCTTGCTTTTGCTTATTCATTTCCCTAATATCCTCAAGGATTTCGTTGCTGACAGTTCCGTCAGACAAGGTGAGGTATTTTTCAAATGCATCGGGATAGACAAACGTCTTCTCTACACTTGCAAACTTGATTCTCATATATTTTCCTTGTAAATCGACCACATAGCCGATACCAAAGGTGGTGTGCCGCACTTCGGCATTCAGTGAAATCATACGTGCCTCCGTTTTTATACTGTAATAACAGAATATTTAGTTCCCAAATTTTGGTGCAATATATAAAGCGCTGATAATTGTAGCAGATATTTATTTCCAAAATATGAACAATGTGTGTATTTTTTATTTATTTTATGGTTTTTTAAAAAAACAAGGACACTATGCATAGTTGCACTGTGTCCTTGTTGTTGATTTTGCCGAATTTATTTAAATTCAATCATAGATTCGTCCCAAATTTCGGGAGCCTCAAATCCAAGCATATTTACCGTTGTTGCCGCAACAGAGGAAAGACCGAGGTCCTCTCTGCCCGTCTTAACGGTGTACTTATCGGCAGTGAAATTGTCGTAAACTATAAACGGCACAGGGTTAAGGGTGTGGCTTGTCTTTGCCTTGAACGAGCCGTCCTTATTTGCCTTGGGAGCACCGGTCTTCTTGTCAAGCTCATACATCTCATCGGCGTTTCCGTGGTCTGCGGTGATGAGTGCCGCTCCGTGAAGCTCGTCTACAACTGCAAGGATTCTTGCAAGCTGAAGGTCAAGCGCCTCCATAGAGCACTGTGTTGCAAGGAACGAGCCTGTATGACCTACCATATCTCCATTGGGGAAATTTACACGTAAGGACTTGTACTTGCCCGAGCGGAGGCATTCTATAAGCTTATCCGTAATCTCGGCACACTTCATCCACGGTCTTTGCTCAAAGGGAACGACGTCGGAGGGAATCTCGATGTAGGTTTCAAGCTCCTCGGAGAACTTGCCCGACTTATTTCCGTTCCAGAAATACGTTACGTGACCGTACTTTTGGGTCTCGGATATTGCAAGCTGATTTACACCCGCACTTACAAGGTACTCGGTCATAGTACCGGTGATTTCGGGGGGATTTACAAGATAACGTGAGGGAATGTGGAGGTCTCCGTCATATTCAAGCATACCTGCGTAAAGAACTGCGGGAACTCTCTTTCTGTCGAACTTATCAAAATCGGCACCCGACTCAAACGCCTTGGAGATTTCAATGGAGCGGTCGCCTCTGAAATTGAAGAAAATAACGCTGTCGCCGTCCTCTACCGTGCCTACGGGAGTGCCGTCCTTTGCGATAACGAACGGGGGCAGATCCTGGTCGATAACCTTGGTTTCGTTTCTGTATGCGGTAATGGCCTCCTCTGCACTTGCAAACTGTCTGCCCTCGCCGAGGACGTGGGTCTGCCAGCCCTTTTCAACCATTGCCCAGTTTGCCTCGTATCTGTCCATTGTAATCTGCATACGTCCGCCGCCCGATGCGATTGCAATATCAAATTCGGGACTGCGAAGCTGTGCGAGATATTCCTCAAAGGGGCATACGTAATCAAGAGCACTTGTCTCACCTACGTCACGGCCGTCAAGGAGGATATGAACTCTTACTCTGCCAACACCCTCACGCTTTGCCGCTTCTATGAGTGCCTTGAGGTGGTCGATGTGAGAATGAACGTTTCCGTCGGAGAAAAGACCGAGGAAGTGGAGGGTTGACTTATTTGCCTTTACTCCCGAAACGAGGGTCTGCCACGTATCGGAGGCAAAAATCTTGCCGGTTTCTATTGACTGCGAAACAAGCTTTGCACCCTGGGCGAAAACCTGTCCTGAGCCGAGGGCGTTGTGTCCGACCTCGGAGTTGCCCATATCGTCGTCACCGGGGAGTCCGACTGCCGTTCCGTGAGCCTTGATTTTAAGGGTGGGATAATCACGCATAAGTCTGTCAAGAGTGGGGGTGTTTGCTGCCGCAACAGCGTTCGCACCGTTTGCTGGAGCGAGTCCTACGCCGTCCATAACTATTGTAAGGAGGGGACCCTCCACGCCGCCGAATTTGGTCGATTTTTTAAGCTCTGCCATTTTTGTTTTATGCCTTTCTGCCTTAAATTATTTACTCTTTTATTGTTTTTTATCTTTTTTACAAATCTGCGTCCTTGATGTAGCGATGTCCGTTTTCGGTTATGAATTTCTTTCGCTCTTGGAGTGCATCTCCGAGGAGAACGTCGAACATTTTAGCCGTTTCTTCCGCATCGGTGGGAGTCACTGCGATGAGTCTTCGTGTCTGCGGACACATCGTTGTACGCCACATCATTTCAGGCTCGTTTTCACCAAGACCCTTGGAGCGTTGGAGGGTGTATTTCTTGCCTCCGAGTTTGGAAAGAATCTCTGCCTTTTCTCGCTCGTCATACGCAAAATACGTTTCTCCGCCCGAGTTGATTTCATAAAGCGGCGACTCTGCAATGAATATCTTTCCCTTTTCTATAAGCGTGGGAAGAAGCCTGCAAAACATCGTCAGAAGCAGCGTCCTAATGTGGAAGCCGTCCTCGTCGGCATCGGTGCAGATAATTATTTTATTCCATTTTAATGCATTATAATCAAAGGACGTAACGTCCGACTTTTTCGATTTGACCTCAACACCACAGCCGATGACCTTTAAGAGATCCACAATGATGTCGCTTGCAAAAATCTTGTCGTACGTGCTTTTCATACAGTTGAGGGTCTTTCCTCTTATGGGAATGATAGCTTGGAATTCCGCATTTCTTCCGAGCTTACAGCTCGACATAGCCGAATCTCCCTCAACTATATAGACCTCTCGAAGCTCGGGGTCCTTTGAACGGCAGGGGACGAACTTGTCCACTCTGTTCGACACGTCCATCACGTTGCCTGCGAGCTTCTTTTTTATGTCGATTTTTGTCTTTTCTGCCGATTCCCTTGCTCGCATATTGAGAAGAACCTGTGCCATAATGGTGTCTGCGGCACTCTTGTTCTCCGTCAGGTATATTTCAAGGTTGGTCTTTATAAATTCGGTGAGTGCCTTTTGAATAAAGGCGTTTGTAATTGCCTTTTTCGTCTGGTTTTCATACGAGGTCTGTGTCGAGGCGGAATTGACGATAATAGCAAGGTTGTCCGAAATGTCGGAGAAGCTGATCTTCGTTTCGCCCCTCTGATATTTGTTCTGCGACTTGATGTGCTTGTCTATTGCAGAAACGAATGCACTCCTCACCGCCTTATCGGGGGCGCCGCCGTGCTCAAGGAACGACGCATTGTGGTAATACTCGGGCAGCCCCGCATTTTTGACAAAGCAGAACGTGACCTCTGCCTTTACCTTATAGTCCTTTAAGTCCTCACGGTCCCTGCCCTTTGTTTCCATCTTCCAGAAGACGGGCTGTGTCATTGTGATGCCGTCTGTAATTTCGGCAATGTAATCTGCTACACCGTTTTGGTAATAGAATTCCTTTTTCTCGAACTTGCCTTTAGTCTTCTCAATTTCAAGATAAAAATGTATGCCCGCATTTACAAATGCCTGCCTGCGGAGAGTAGCCTCGAGGAAATCCACAGGAATGTCAATTTCCTTGAACACCTTGAGGTCGGGGAGCCATCTTATAATCGAGCCACGACGCTTTTGCCCCGATACAATATCCGACACACGAAGCTCGCCCACAGGGTTGCCCGACTTGAAATCCATCTCGGAGAGGGTCTTGCCGTTATAGGATTTTACGTTCATATATGCGGAGGAATACTGCGTCGCCGTGGCACCGAGTCCGTTAAGTCCAAGGGAAAACTCATAAGCCGAGTTCCCGTCGTTGTTGTCGTACTTGCCGCCTGCATAAAGCTCGCAGAAAACAAGCTCCCAGTTCCAACGCTTTTCCTTTTCATTATATCCGAGCGGAACGCCTCGTCCGAAGTCCTCGACCTCGATTGACAGGTCGAGATATTTCTTTACTATAATCTTGTCGCCGTAGCCCTCACGAGCCTCGTCAACAGAGTTTGCAAGTATTTCAATAAACGAGTGCTGGCAACCGATAAGGTCGTCCGAGCCGAAGATGACGGCGGGTCTTTTTCTTACTCTGTCCGCACCCTTTAAGCTCTTTATGCTTTGGTTGTCATATTCGGTCTTTTTCACAGTTTTTGCAGCCACTTTGTCCCTCCCGTTTTATTCATATCCATAACAAATAAATTATATCACACCAATTTTTGTTTGTCAAGGTTGGAAAAGGCAGGTTTTAGCCCAAAAAAACTCCGAATAGCAAAAAGATGAAGCCGAGAGGACTTCAAATCCGCTCGGCTCGTTTTTATGTGAAAGCAAAAGCTTGTTTTAACTTTCACTTTGCTTGTGTTCCCAAACTACAGGGCAATTAGAATCGTTCCAACTTGAATCCCATCCGTCGGGCTTACTTTCTGCCTCGCAATAAATAGTAAGGCTCGTGCAATATACGAACGCAGAAGAACCAATGCTCGTCACGCTACCTGTAATTGTTATTTCCTTGAGGTTAACGGCACTACTAAAAGCCTCATCCGTTATTTGAGTTACCGCTTTGCCATTGTACTTTTCGGGGATAATTATTTTTTCAAGTAAAATCGTTTTTCCT
>JAZOQA010000077.1:0-15204 GCA_045655765.1 Eubacteriales bacterium
CCCCGACGAGTGCAAGATGATTGCAGACCTCGGCGTTACTATGCTTGCTGCAGGTATCGGAAACATTCACGGCAAGTATCCTGCAAACTGGGCAGGTCTCAATTTTGAAACCCTTGCTGCAATCAGTGAGAAGGTTGGAAAGATGCCCCTCGTTCTTCACGGCGGCACAGGCATTCCCGAGGATATGATTAAGAAGGCTATTTCTCTCGGTGTTTCCAAAATCAACGTTAATACCGAATGCCAGCTTGCATTTGCTGCTGCAACCCGTAAGTACGTTGAAGCAGGAAAGGACCTTGAGGGTAAGGGCTTTGACCCGAGAAAGCTTCTTGCTCCCGGTGTTGAGGCGATCAAGGAGACTGTAAGAGAAAAGATTAATCTCTTCGGCTCAGCAAACAAGGCATAATTTAAAATAAAATATTTATTTTATTGACGGTTGGAGTCACGTTTTTGTGTCTCCAACCGCTTTTTATTCTCGCCGCTTACACTTTTAGTGTCATATTTCAAGGAGTGTCGTCATATCTTCAAATGAAATACTATTTCGGAGGAAAGAAGAATGACAGACAACTCGATATATCGTGATATTGCAAAACGGACGGGCGGTGACATTTACATCGGTGTCGTAGGACCTGTAAGAACAGGAAAATCAACCTTTATACACAAATTTTTAGACAACGTGGTGATTCCAAACATCGAAAGCGAATACGACCGTCAAAGAACTCTTGACGAGGTGCCGCAAAGTGCCTCGGGGAAGACGGTTATGACCACTGAGCCGAAATTCGTGCCCGATGAGTCCGTGAAAATAAAAATCGGCGATTCCACCGAGCTTAACGTCAAGATGATTGACTGCGTGGGATATATGGTGGACGGAGCACTCGGAGCTGAGGAGGACGGCATACGCAGAATGGTTATGACACCTTGGTCCGAGGAGGAGATGCCCTTTGAGCGTGCGGCGGAGCTTGGAACGGGAAAGGTCATAGGCGAGCATTCGACAATAGGAATGCTTGTAACAACCGACGGCACAATTACGGACATTCCGAGAGAGAGCTATATTCCTGCTGAGGAGCGTGTGGCAAAGGAGCTTTTAGAGCTTGGAAAGCCGTTTGCAATAGTCTTAAATTCAAAATATCCAAACAGTGAGGAAGCACTGAAGCTTGCGAGCGAACTTGAAGAAAAATACGGTGTTCCCGTTGCTCTTGTAAGCTGTATAGATCTAAATGCCGAGGATATACGTGAGATTCTCGGGCTTGTGCTCGGTGAATTTCCGATAAGAACCCTGAACTTTACCCTCCCCGAATGGTGCGAGGCTCTGCCCGAAGATCATCATTTGATAAGAGACGTGATTGCACGGATCGAGGACTTCACCTCCGGTACTCGCAAGTTTGGGGACGTAAGGTGTGCCCTTGAAGCGTCAGAGGGTATCGAGCAGGTTTCCTTAAATGCGGGCGACGGGGTCGGAGAATTCAATATTCCAATTCCAAGAGAAGAATATTACGAGGCAATCACAGAGCTTACCGGACTGTCTATCGATTCTGACAAAGCACTCTTCTCTACCCTTGCCGAGCTTGCAGAAATAAAAGGTAAATACGAAAAGGTATCCCGTGCTCTTGAGGACGTAGAAGCTAAGGGGTACGGCATAGTTATGCCATCACCCGAGGAATTGCGTCTTGAAGAGCCAAGGCTTGTCAAGCAGTCCGGTGGCTTCGGGGTTAAGGTAACGGCACACGCAGACTCAATTCATATGATTAAAGCAGGAATAAAGACTGACCTCTGTCCTGTTGTCGGCACCGAGGCACAGTCCGAGGAGGTCGTTAAATATCTCACCGACGAGCTTGAAGAAAATCCAACACGTGTATGGGAGTCTAATCTCTTCGGCAGGTCACTTTACGATCTTGTAAACGACGGTCTTAATGCAAAAATCGCACATATGCCCGATGAATCAAGAGAGAAGCTTGGCGAAACTCTTGAAAAAATCATAAACGACGGGGCTAACGGTTTGATTTGCATTTTGCTTTAAAAAAGGCTTTTGCATTTAGGCACAATCGAATAAAAGCTTCAAGGAATTTGTGAAAAAGCATAGGTTTCAACCTTAAAATCAATTAAAACATAGCAAAATGAAAAGGAGGCACATTATACTTTCAACGCCTCCTTTTATTTTTATTCGGTTTTGCCTAAAACAGTTTGCCCAAAGTGGCTGTCTATTCAGCGATTTTTTTAAGAAAGGCTACGAAATCTCGCTCTGCCTCGTCAAGCGACTTGTCGTTGTCGAAATAGTAGTCATATTCGTAATTTTCAACGTCGTCGTCAGATGCATTTCCATAGCTATGACGTGCCATTCTTGCTCCTGCTCGGACAAGCAGCGTCTTCGCTTTTTGATCTGTTGCACAGACAAACTTTTCTATCTCACGAGGCTCTCTTATATGTACGAACAAAATATCGGAGTCGGACGTAAGAAATTCCGAATAACGCTCCTTGCACCAAAGAGTCGGAAAATCGTTATATTCTACAAAAAGAAGCTTTAGGTCTGAAAGAAATTTCCTTGACTTGTCGTCCTTTTTGCCATCCCAGCCCGCAAGGGCTGCGATTTCCTTTACAGGAGTGATAGATGAAATGTTCATAATCTTAAAATGATTTGCGGCAAGCTCGCACAAGGTATCCTTTCCTACCCCGCCCTTGCCGTTTATAACCATTACAAGTTTTCTCATTTGCCGTCTCCTAAGGTTGTTTTAGGTTTCAATCATTATATCTTATAATATCATATAAAAAAGCAAAAGTCAACCTGTCATTTAGGTTTTATTTTTTTAAAGAAAGCTTTTCAAGTCCGTTTTATCGTACAGGACAAAGCTTATAATAAAGACAAAGAAATAAAAGGAGGGTAAAAAAATGAAGAATTATCTTATAACCTACACGTGCAATTACCTATCCAGCACAGAGACCCTGACCGTTGTTGCACCGTCATACACCTCTGCATACGTTGCGGCGATGATAGCCCTGCCTGCCGATGCGTATATTCTTGAAGCGAAAGAGATGGCAGGCTCTTGCGTTGCATAATTTTCAAAGGCATCATAAACAAAAAGGTCCACCTTGCGCGGTGGGCCTTTTTAGTTAAAATTAAGCATAAAGAGGATACTTTTCACAAAGAGCGGCAACACGTGCTCTGACCTCTTCCTTGTTTGCATCAAAGTCCTTGAGGGTCATACCGATGAGCTTGCCGACCTCAACAAGATCCTCCTCCTTAAAGCCACGGGTGGTTACCGCTGCTGTGCCTAAACGGATACCGCTTGTAACAAAGGGCTTTTGAGTGTCAAAGGGAATTGTGTTCTTGTTACAGGTAATGCCTACCTCGTCAAGAAGATGCTCTGCCTCCTTGCCCGTTTCAACCTTCATACCCGTAAGGTTGACGAGCATAAGATGGTTGTCGGTGCCGCCGGAAACGAGCTTGAAGCCCTCCTTGAGAAGCTGGTCTGCAAGAGCCGCCGCATTCTTAACGATTTGCTTTGCATAATCGGTAAATTCGGGCTTAAGAGCCTCGCCGAAGCAAACTGCCTTTGCGGCAATGGTATGCATAAGAGGTCCGCCCTGAGTGCCGGGGAAAATCGCCTTGTTGATGAGCTTTGCAATCTCCTCGTCATTGGTGAGTATAAGACCGCCTCTCGGACCTCTGAGGGTTTTGTGGGTTGTTGTCGTTACTACGTCTGCATAAGGAACGGGCGAGGGATGCGCACCTGCCGCAACAAGACCTGCGATATGTGCCATATCAACCATAAAATATGCACCAACCTCTTTTGCAATAGCAGAAAACTTTGCAAAATCGATAATTCTCGGATAAGCGGACGCACCTGCAAGAATGAGCTTGGGCTTGCACTCAAGGGCAAGTCTTCTTACTTCCTCATAATCAATAGTTCCCGTTTCTTCTCCTACGCCGTAAGGAACGATGTTCCAATACTTACCCGACATATTTACGGGCGAGCCGTGGCTGAGGTGGCCGCCGTGTGCAAGGTTCATAGAAAGCACGGTATCACCGGGGGTAAGAAGTGCAAAGAAAACTGCCATATTCGCCTGTGCACCTGAATGGGGCTGAACGTTTGCAAATCCTGCACCAAAGAGCTTCTTTGCACGCTCGATTGCAATATTCTCAGCAATGTCAACGTACTCGCAACCGCCATAATAACGCTTTGAGGGGTATCCCTCAGCATATTTGTTGGTCAAAATAGTTCCGTTTGCTTCCATTACAGTTTCGGAAACAAAGTTCTCCGACGCTATAAGCTCGATTTTGTTCTGCTGTCTTCCCTTTTCAGCAATTACAGCCTCGTAAAGCTCGGGGTCGTTTTTCTTCAAAAGCTCGTAGTTCTTCATTTTTACATCCTCTTATTAATTAAATTTATAGCACATTACAAATTAGATTTATATTATACTACAAATTTTAGATTTTTGCAATACCTTTTTCACAAAAACTCTTAAAACTATTAAAACAAAAGTTATTTTTATGAATATCCTTTACTTTTTTGAGGAATTAAGATATAATAACCATTGAGTATTTAATTTTAAAGAGGTTTTATAAATGAAAAAAACTTATTTCGGAACACTTGAAAACGGAGATGTCACAAGCCTATATACCATTGAAAACAAAAAGGCGAGCCTTTCTATTCTTGATTACGGAGCAAAAATACAAAGCTTTAAGGCTTTTGGCACGGAGATTGTCGGCGGCTTTGACACACTGGATGGTTATTTAAAGGACACCTCACACCAGGGTGGAACAATAGGAAGAGTAGCAAACAGAATAGGCAACGCCCGATTTACAATGGACGGGGTGGAGTATAAGGTTACGGCAAACGACGGTGACAACTGTCTGCACGGTGGTGACGGATTTGACTGCAAAATGTGGTCTGTTTCGGAATTTTCCGACAATTCCCTCACTTTCACATATACATCCGCTGACGGAGAGGAGGGCTTCCCTGCTTCACTTAAAACAAGTGTCAGGTTTACTCTTGTTGATGCGAGCGTAATAATCTCTTATATTGCTGTTCCTGACGGAAAAACGCCTATCGCTCTTACAAACCACGCCTACTTTAACCTTGACGGCTTTGGCGGAACTGTTACAGAGCATATCGCAACGATATACGCTGACAAGTACACAGAGGTTTCCGAGAGCCTTATTCCAAATGGCAACCGTCCTGACGTTGTGGGAACTCCTTTCGATTTCAAAGCTCCGCACAAAATCGGCGAGCGTGTAGGCGGCGACTTTATTGGATACGACCACAATTTCATACTCTCACCTGAAAAATTTGAAACGTTTGACTCAAAGAGGCTCGGTCTTGCGGCAGAGGTTACAAACGGGCGCTTAAAGCTCTCCGTGTTTACCGACCAGCCCGGCATTCAGTTCTACATCGGCAATTTTCTCGGCACAGCGGAAAATGAACCGAAATTCAGCGGTGATATAGCTCCCGTTGTTCACGGTGCGTTCTGCCTTGAAGCACAAACCGAGCCTGACTGCATAAATCACGGCATCGGCTTCTATGATGTCGGAGACATCTACACGCAAACTACGGTCTACAAGGTCGAAAAGGTGTAAAAATCACCGCAAAACCTTGATTTTTCAAAAAAGCAGTTGACTTTTCTTTTCTTATTTGATATAATATTTTTATTAAAGCTATGATAAGAATAAGTAGCAAGTGAAAAGTATACAACAGAAAGCTGTCGGTTGATGAGAGACGCAGTATACCCACTCTGCGAATACGTCTTTGAGTGTGCACCGAAAACGCCCCCTGCGTTAGTAGGCTGTGACGGGTCCGCCCGTTAAAGCGGATTTTGAGGCTGTACTCGGTACAGCGAATCAAGGTGGTACCACGGTTTAATTCGTCCTTGGGTTTTTTGCCCGAGGACTTTTATTTTATAAAAAGGAGAATACAAAATGACAATTTACGAGGAGCTTGTCGCACGAGGACTTATTGCTCAAGTGACCGACGAGGACGAAATATGCGAGCTTATAAACAACGGAAAGGCGACGTTTTATATCGGCTTTGACCCCACGGCAGACAGCCTGCACGTAGGACATTTTATGGCACTTTGCTTAATGAAGAGGCTTCAAATGGCAGGAAACCGACCCATTGTCCTCATAGGCGGTGGAACGGCATACATCGGCGACCCCTCAGGCAGAACGGATATGCGTTCTATGATGACACCCGAAACCATTCAGCACAACTGCGATTGCTTCAAGGCTCAAATGTCGAAGTTCATTGAATTCGGCGAGGGCAAGGCCGTTATGGTGAACAACGCAGATTGGCTGCTCGGTCTTAACTATATAGAGCTTCTGCGTGATGTCGGAGCTTGCTTCTCCGTCAACAGAATGCTTACTGCCGAGTGCTATAAGCAAAGAATGGAAAAAGGACTTTCCTTCCTTGAATTCAACTATATGATAATGCAGTCGTACGACTTCTACCATCTCTACAAGACCCTCGGCTGTAATATGCAGTTCGGCGGTGATGACCAGTGGTCTAATATGCTCGGAGGAACCGAGCTTATACGCCGCAAGCTCGGAAAAGACGCTTACGCTATGACCATCAATCTCCTCTTAAACTCCGAGGGCAAGAAGATGGGCAAGACTGCCTCAGGTGCGGTTTGGCTCGACCCGAACAAGACCTCACCCTACGATTTCTTCCAGTATTGGAGAAACGTCGGCGACAAGGACGTTTTAAAATGCATAAGAATGCTTACGTTCCTGCCTCTTGAAGAAATCGACAAGATGGACACCTGGGAGGGTGCACAGCTCAACGAAGCAAAGGAAATACTTGCTTACGAGCTTACAAAGCTCATACACGGCGAGGACGAGGCTACCCGTGCCCGTGAGGCATCGCACGCCCTCTTCGGTGCGGGCAACAGCGACCTCACGCCCTCTTTTGAGGTAGACCCCACAACTCTTACCGACGGTAAAATCGACCTCAACACTCTTCTTGTGCTTGGAAAGATGGTTCCCTCAAAATCCGAGGGCAGACGTGCCATTGAGCAAGGCGGCGTTTCCGTTGACGGCGAAAAGGTTACGGACGTAAGAGCACTTATTTCAAAAGAACAGCTTGAAGAGGGTGTGCTTATTAAGCGAGGCAAAAAGGCTTACGCAAAATTCATCATTAAATAAAATATTATCTGCCACCGGGTAGAAAAGCGAAGCATTCGTCCGTGCCGTTAGGTCATAGAAGGTATGGAACAAACGAATGCTTCGCTTTTTTAGGAGTTAAAATGAAAAAAATATTAAGCTATTTCAACCCGTTTGAATACTCGCTTTGGCTTTCCTCCGTGATTTTGATTTCCCTCTTTCAGATTTTCTTTTCGGGGGATATGCTCTCACTTATAGCGTCGCTGATTGGCATTACGGCACTCATCTTCTGTGCCAAGGGCAATCCAATAGGACAGGCATTGATTATTGTTTTCAGCCTCTTTTACGGATATATTTCCTACACATTTTCCTACTACGGAGAGATGATGACTTATCTTGGAATGAGTATGCCTATGGCTGTATGGGCATTGATTTCCTGGGTCAAAAATCCCTATTCCAAGGGCAAGCGTGAGGTGCAGGTCAACAGCCTTAAGGTGAGCGAATACATCCTTGCTTTTCTTCTATCGCTTGCCGTTACATTTATATTCTGCCCTGTTTTATATTTCTTTAATACCGAAAATCTTGTTTTAAGCACTGTTTCCGTCACAACAAGCTTCTTCGCCGTTTATTTAACCGCACGCCGCAGTCCTTACTACGCACTTGCCTATGCGGCAAATGATATTGTGCTTATAGCTCTTTGGATTCTTGCGTCCGTAAAGGACACCTCGTACATAGGTGTCGTGCTTTGCTTTACCGTCTTTCTTGTAAACGACTTATACGGCTTTTTTAACTGGCGGAAAATGGAAAAAAGACAAGCTCATAACGGAAAGAGGGAGCCAGCATCATCACTTTAATAAAAAAGCTTTTCTCCTTTTTTAGAGATGTGACACATAACAAAATAATGAGGACAGAGAATTAGCATTCTCTGTCCTTTCTCTCTTTCGGTGGGCAACGCAATCTATCAAAGCATAAAATGCTGTACTTTATAGTACGCCCATTCAAAGCTTTTTTGCTTTTAGTACTAGCGTAAGGCTATAAATCAATCAGGGTTTCTCTCTGCGAGCTTGTTTCTATATTTTTGATAAAATTCCTCGTATCTGCCCTCGTCAAGAGCGTCACGAATCCTTTGCATAAGCTCGTTATAAAAATACAAATTATGAAGCACGGCAAGACGCATTCCAAGTGCCTCCTTTGCCTTGAAAAGGTGACGAATATAGGCACGGGAATAGTTCTTGCAGGCAGGACAACCGCAGCCCTCCGATATAGGACGGGAGTCATCAGCGTACTTTTCATTTAACAAAATCATCTTACCCTGCCAGGTGAAAAGCGTTCCGTGTCTTGCATTACGTGAGGGCATAACGCAGTCGAAGAAATCGACTCCTCTGTATACCGCCTCTACAATATTCTGCGGAGTGCCGACACCCATAAGATACCTTGGCTTGTCGGTGGGCATATACGGCTCGACGGTCTCGATAATATGATACATCGTTTCAGCGTCCTCGCCAACCGCAAGACCGCCTATGGCATATCCGTCGCAGGGAATCTTTGCGGTTTCTATCATATTTTTTATACGCAAATCGTCGTAAGTGCCGCCCTGATTTATTCCGAAAAGAAGCTGATGCGGGTTGACTGTCCCCTCCTTTGCATTAAGCCTGTCAAGCTCTGCTCTGCACCCCTTTAAGCAACGGACAGTACGCTCCTCGGACTTTTTTACATAATCGTAGGGGGCGGGATTTTCAACGCATTCGTCAAACGCCATTGCTATGGTCGAGCCGAGATTTGACTGTATACGCATAGATTCCTCAGGTCCCATAAAAATACGCTTGCCGTCGAAGTGGGAATTGAAAGCAACGCCCTCCTCGGTAATTTTCCTGAGCTTTGCAAGCGAGAAGACCTGAAAGCCTCCGGAATCAGTAAGGACGGGTCTTTGCCAATTAAAGAATTTATGAAGTCCGCCCATACGGTATATCAAATCGTCTCCCGGACGAATATGCAGATGATAGGTATTGGAGAGTTCAACCTGACACCCGACATCCTCAAGGTCACGGGTGGAGATACCGCCCTTTATGGCGGCAGACGTGCCTACGTTCATAAATACGGGGGTCTCTATAGTGCCGTGTACGGTTTCAAACCTGCCACGGCGTGCCTTGCCCTCTTTTTTCAAAAGTGTAAATTTTGCCATTTAAAATCCTCTTTGCGACCCTTTTGCCGCAGTACTGTCTAAATTATTTTATGCGGTCAAACTGACGGTCAAGCTCGTTTTTGGTTAATTTATATGCTATGGGTCTGCCGTGTGGGCAAACTGTAATATCGGGGAGTGAAAGAACCTTTTCCACAAGCCATTTTATTATGGCGTCATTGTAGTATCTTCCGCCCTTTATTGCAGCCTTGCAGGCGATTTGATAAAGTGCCTTTTCACGGCGAAGCTCATTTGTAAGGCGGGGATTTCCTCGCCCTTGAAGCAGCTCGTCGGTCATCTTTACAAAAAGCCCCTCGGCATCAAAAGGACTTACGTCCTCGGGAATTGCACTTATATCACACGCTCCGTCGTGTAGAGAAAATTCAAAGCCTATTGCTTTAATATCATCGGCGAACTCCTCTGCCGCACTCAGAGCTTCTGGTGATAGTATCACTGTGACCGGCAAAAGCAAGGGCTGGGATACTACCCCTCCCGACGCAAGTGCCGCACGCTTTAAGTCCTCAAATATAATTCTTTCGTGTGCTGCGTGCTTGTCTATAACGAGCAAGGATTTTTGAGTCTCAACTATGATATAGCAATCAAACGCCTCGCCTATTATTCTGTATTCGGGAACGTTTTGCTGTTCTTCCTCTTTTTTCGTCTCTGCCGATTTTACCTCGGAGACGTAACACTCAGAGACATTGGACGGAACAACGTTCTTGTATCTTTCAAGAAGCTCAAGGGAATCCTTTGGCGTTCCTCTGTCCTGGAAGGTCGGTCTTTGTACCGATGGCTTCGGAGAGCAGACGAGCAAGGGCTTTTCCCATTCGGAGCTTTGCTCTTTTCCCTTGATATTCTCTTCCTTGGGAGTGCTTACACGGTTAGCTGTCGAATAAACATCAAGCTTAATTTGATTTTGCTCCCTCGGTCCGTCCGAAATCGGGAGAAACCTGCTTAACGGGTTTTCTTTTCGTTTTGCACCAAGCTCCATTTCAGGGCGGTATTCGTGCTCCTCTAAAGCTCGCTTTACAGTATAGTATACTGCCTCAAAAACAGCCTTTTCATCAGAAAACTTAACCTCAAGCTTTGCGGGGTGTACGTTCACGTCAACGGCACTCGGGCTCATTTCAAGAAACAAAACGCAGCTTGGAAAGCACTCGGGTGCAATATAAGACGTATACGCCTTTTCAATAGCCGCCATTGCGGTGAGGCTCTTTACGTATCTGCCGTTTATAAAAACGTTCTGCAAATTGCGGTTACGCTTGACGTTGTCGCTTCTGCCGATAAAGCCGTGAACACGAATTCCGTTTGCCTCTGCGTCTGCGGCAATAAGCTTTGATGAAAAATCCTTTCCGAAAACAGCATATACGGTATTCAAAAGATTTGAGTCACCGGGGGTCTTAAATCTCTCCTCGCCATCTATTAAAAGCTGTATGGAAATATCGGGTCGGGAAAGAGCAACCTTTTCTACCAAAGCGGCAACGTTCATAGCCTCGGTTGAGTCCTTTTTCAAGAACTTACGGCGTGCGGGAACATTATAAAAGAGATTTTCAACAACAACAGTAGTTCCGTCTGCTGCACCAACGTCGGAAACGTCTATGACCCTGCCCGCCTCGGAGGTGAGCATAGAGCCTATCGGTGCATCTTTTGTTTTAGTAATTATCGTCACCTCGGACACCGAAGAAATAGCGGCAAGTGCCTCACCTCTGAAGCCGAGCGTTGCAATAGCGTCAAGGTCACTCTTTTCTTTAATCTTGCTCGTTGCGTGACGCTTAAGTGCTACGGGAAGGTCCTCTTTTTCCATTCCTGAACCGTTGTCCGAAACACGAATGAGCGAAACTCCGCCCCTCTTAATCTCGGCAACTATGCTCGTCGCTCCAGAATCTATGGAGTTTTCTATAAGCTCCTTCATAACCGAAGAGGGACGCTCAACGACCTCTCCCGCCGCTATGAGGTTGGCTATTTCGAAGTCAAGTACGTTAATTCTGCCCATACTTATCCTCTTATTTTTTAAATTTCAAGTGATTTTTTTAATTCAAACAACAAATTCATCGCCTCAATAGGTGTAAGGGTGTTGAGGTCTATTTTGCGTATTTTGTCCGCCACCTCAGTTTCCTTTGCCATAGAAACTCCGCTGAACAAATCAAAGGTGTTGTCTATGTTAGAAGACGTCTCTTTCTTGTTTATACACTTGCTCTCGCTCTCAATTTTCTCAAGAATCACACGAGCTCTTTTAACGACCTCACTTGGCACGCCTGCAAGCTTTGCGACCTCAATTCCGTAAGAATCGTCAGTGCCGCCTCTTACAATTTTACGCAAAAACGTAACGCTGTCACCACGCTTCTTTGCGGCGACGTTGTAATTTACAATTCCGTCAAACTCCGCTTCCATGGCCGTAAGCTCGTGGTAATGCGTTGCAAAAAGTGTCTTTGCACCTATTTTCTTTGAGTAAGTGTATTCTACAACCGCACGGGCAATCGCCATACCGTCAAAGGTGCTTGTTCCCCGTCCGACCTCATCATAAATGACAAGGGAGCGAGAGGTGGCGTTTGCAAGAATGCTTGCAACCTCGGTCATTTCAAGCATAAAGGTAGACTGACCCGAGGCAAGGTCGTCGGATGCTCCTACTCTTGTAAAGAGCTTGTCAACTATTCCGATTCGTGCCTCACGTGCAGGAACAAACGAGCCTATCTGTGCCATAAGCGTGATTATAGCAACCTGACGCATATACGTCGATTTGCCCGCCATATTGGGGCCTGTTATAATCATAACCTTGTTTTTATCGGTGTCAAGGTGCGTGTCGTTCGGAACAAAATAGCTGTCAGTAACAAAGCGTTCAACCACAGGGTGTCGGCCGTCCTTGATTACGATTTCCGTGGAAAGGTCAACCTCGGGGCATACGTAGCCGTATCTGCTCGCAACCTCACCGAGAGAACGGAAAACGTCAAGCTCCGCTATATAGGTGGCGGTCTGTCTTATCCTTTCGGAATTCTCCGCAATAAAGGAACGAAGACTTGTAAAAAGCTCAAACTCAAGTGCAACAAGCTTTTCATCTGCGGAGAAAATAGTATTCTCCATTTCTTTCAGCTCTTGGGTTATATAACGCTCACAGTTTGTAAGTGTGTGCTTTCTTACGTACCTTGCGGGAACCCGGTCTATAAAGGACTTGGATACCTCGATATAGTAGCCGTAAACCTTGTTGTAATCTACCTTTAAGGTTCTTATACCCGTCTCTTGCTTTTCCCTCTCCTCAATAGAGTGCATAATATCACTGCCGTTGTCTTTTATAGAGCGGTAGTAATCAACGTCGGTGTTGAAGCCCTCTCTGATCATTCCGCCCTCTCTTACGGTAAACGGAGGGTCGTCTACAATAGCACTGCCAAGCAGGGCGGCTATATCGTCAAGGGTGTCGATGCTTTTATATATTTCTTTTATGTACTCGCTCTTTTCGTTTGCTATTTGCTCTTTTAGTTCGGGGAGCTTTGCTATGCTTAAATAAATAGCCCTTAAGTCCTTTGCATTTGCCGTGCCGTAAACAGCCCTTGCCAAAAGACGCTCAATGTCGAGCGTGGCATCAAGTATTTCTCCCAAGGACTCACGCAGACGAAGCGAGGCTTCAAAGTTTGCAACCGCAGACTGCCTTTTTGTAATCAAAGCGGGGTTTACAAGCGGCTTTAAAACCCATTGGCGGAGAAGTCTTGCACCCATTGCGGTTTTGGTCTTGTCAAGCACCCAAAGCAGCGAGCCACGCTTCTCCTTTGTTCGCATAGCCTCAACAAGCTCAAGATTGCGTCTTGTATTGAGGTCAAGCTCAAGATACTGTCCGCCTGTATAAAAGTTTATGTCTTTTGTATAGGTTATCTCTGTTTTTTGAGTTTCGGAAATATAATTTAAGAGTGCTCCGAGTGCCATTATGCATTCTGGAACAGAGAGCTTTTCTCCCTCACTCTTAAAAGCACGTGAAACTCTCTCCCTTGAACGCTCGTAATCAAAAAACGCCCCGGGAACGTCGGAAAATACTGTTCCGAACCTGTCAGAAAGAATACGTGAAAGCTCCAGTGTGCTTTCATTTCTCACGTTTAGAATAGCCTCAGAGGGACGGAATGCACTTGCCTCGTTTTGAATTTTAAGGAGAGTGTCGTTGCCGTCGATATACGTAACCGATACCTCCCCCGTTGAAATATCAGCAAAAGCAAGTCCTGAACCCACGGCACCGAAGCATATAGCACAAAGATAATTATTACTGCTCTCATCGAGCAATCCGTTGTCGGTTATCGTGCCGGGAGTTACAACACGGGTGACCTCACGCTTGACAAGTCCCTGTGCCGCCTTTGGATCCTCTGTCTGCTCGCAAACCGCTACCTTAAAGCCGCGCTCGACAAGCTTGCCTATATACAAATCCGATTTATGGAACGGAACTCCGCACATTGCGGCACGTCTTCCCTCTCCGCAATCACGGGAGGTAAGAGTCAGCCCAAGCTCACGTGAGACGGCAACCGCATCCTCAAAAAAGCACTCGTAAAAGTCGCCGAGTCTATAAAGCATAACGTAGCCCTCGTACTGTCCTCTTACTTCAAGATATTGCTTCATCATAGGCGTAACGGAGGTCGCCTCCGCTCTGTTGTTTAAAATTACAGCATCAGCTGCCATTTCTCAAATCCTCTTTCTTAAATTCTAATCAGTGACAGCCGCTGCAGGTGGAGCAGTCGTGAGTACAGGTTTCGGGACGCTCACCGGTTATGCAAAAACGGATTTCGCCGTTTACGTCAGCCATAAGCGAGTTCATTGCCTGCTGTGCCTTTGCAAACGCCGCATAGTTTTCATTCGCTGTGATTTCTGCACTAAGCTCCTCAAGTCTTGCTCTGAGGTCTGCTATTGCCTTTTCGTCCGCCTCACCTGTATTTTTGGAAAACTCCTCACCGAGCAGTCTTCTGTCAGCCTCGTATTCACTCATCTTCTCCTGAAGTGCAAGATCCCTGTCAAAAGCATCCTTTGCAGCGTTGAGGTTTTTAATTTCCTCACTTGCGGCAATTTCCTCACCAAGCTTATGTGCAAGCTCAATAATTTTAGTCATTTTATTTTCTCCTATTATTTATTTTACTTCCGAGCCAAAGAGGTCAAAGGCCCCCGCACGCTCGATTTTTACGTTTATAAAGCTTCCTATTTTAGAGTCCTCGGAAACAAAATGCACAAGCTTACCCTCAGGGGTTCTGCCCGTATATATGCCCTCTTCTCCTCTTTTTGATTTGGAATCAACAAGCACTCTTACCGTACGTCCGACAAAGTGCTGATTACATTCAAAGGAAATCTCCGTCTGCATATCAAGCAGCCTTGCCATTCTTTCGTCCATAACGTCACGTGGCACCTGCTCCTCCATAAGAGCCGCCTTTGTTCCCGTCCTCGGTGAATAAAGGAACGAATATACAAAATCAAAGCGTACGTCCTTTAATACTCGGAGCGTGTCCTCAAAATCCTCGTCGGTCTCGCCCGGAAAGCCGACTATAATATCCGTGCTTATCGCTATTCCGGGAACTGCCGAACGCAAAGCGGAGAGCACGTCAAGGTAACGCTCCCTCGTGTATCTTCTGTTCATTCGTTCAAGCACGTTATTGCTGCCCGATTGAAGCGGCAAATGGAAATACGGTGCGATTTTCCCCCGAAAACGCTTTATCGCCTCTATAAGCTCGGGCGATGCGTCCTTCGGGTGACTTGTCATAAAGCGAATAATAAAGTCGCCGTCAATTTTTGCAATTTCGGATATAAGAGAGGCGAAATTGATATCGGATTTATACGAGTTTACGTTTTGACCGAGCAGAGTGATTTCCTTTACACCTGAAGACACAAGCTGACGGCATTCATTTATAATAGCACTGCTCTCCCTGCTTCGCTCACGCCCTCTTACGTAGGGGACTATACAGTAGGTGCAAAAGTTGTTGCA
>JAZOQA010000078.1:0-4733 GCA_045655765.1 Eubacteriales bacterium
TATGAGGAGCTTTCCAAGTACTTCATGGTTGACTACGATGAAGCGGGCTCCATCGGCAAGAGATACCGCCGCGAGGACGAGATCGGTACGCCTCTTTGCATCACCGTCGATTTCGACACGGTGGGCGATGCTGAAAAGGGAATTGAAGCAGATAACTGCGTGACGGTTCGTGATCGTGACACCATGCAGCAGGTCAGAATTCCTGTTTCCGAACTGAAGTCCTATATCGAAAATTATATCGCATTTTGATGAAAATGAAAAAGGGGAATTGCTAATTGCAGTTCCTCTTTTTCGCAAGGTGTTGCTTTGTGGGGTAGGATATCAATGGCGACAAAAAGTAAAAGGGATTGCCCGATGGGCAATCCCTTTTTACCGTTATCACTATATACAGCGGGATAAAATATCGCTTTGCGCGAATTATTTGATCTCGACGGTAGCGCCGGCCTCTTCGAGGGTCTTCTTGAGAGACTCTGCCTCTTCCTTGGAAACGCCTTCCTTGAGTGCCTTGGGGCAGCCCTCGACCAGTTCCTTTGCGTCCTTCAGACCCAAACCGGTAACTTCGCGGACAACCTTGATAACGCCCAGCTTGTTTCCACCGAAGGAAGCAAGGATAACGTCGAACTCGGTCTTCTCTTCAGCAGCGGGAGCAGCAGCACCGGCAGCAGCAACAACGCCAACGGGAGCAGCAGCAGATACGCCGAACTCAGCCTCAACAGCCTTAACCAGCTCGGACAGCTCAAGAATAGTCAGGGACTTGATTTCTTCAATGATATTGTTGATCTTTTCCATTTTGAAATACCTCCAATATAGTAGGATGTTTTGAATTTGTGCGATCGCACATCATGTTGGTTTGCGCGCTATGCAGCGCGACTTGCGGTTTTACGCCTCTGCGGGAGCCTCTGCGGGAGCCTCGGCTGCTTCTTCGCCGCCTTCGTTCTCCTTGTCGATCTTCGCCTGAAGAACGTATGCAAAGCCATAAAGAGAAGACATAAGGCTTCCCATCATCTTTGCGATAAGAACTTCCTTCGAAGGAGTTGCTGCCAGAGATTCAACACCTGCTGCGTCGATAACTCCGCCATCTACGAAGCCCGCTTTGATTTCAAAGCACTCGATCTTATCAGCATATTCCTTCATAATCTTTGCGGCTGCAATGGGATCGTCTTTGCTAAGAGCGATTGCTGTCATACCGCTGAGATGCTGCTTCATATCACCGTAGCCTGCGATGTCGCACGCTCTGCCGGTGAGGGTATTCTTCATAACCGTGTACTCAACGCCTGCCTTACGAAGAGCGGCGCGGAGAGCGGTGTCTTCAGAAACCGTAATGCCTTCGTACTTTACAAGCACGCCTGCTGCTGCGGACTGCATCTTAGCCGCAAGAGCTTCAACGATTTGCTTCTTTCCTTCAAGAATCTTGTTGCTTGGCATTTCTTTCTTTCACCTCCGTAAAAATTTCAATTAAAAAATCCTTTCCGATATGCGACACGCAAAACCGAGAAAGGACACAACAAAAATATATGATATTTCGTTACTTGTCTTCCTCGGCAGGAAAGCGTCACCGCTTTTACCGGAACCTGCTGTCTTAGGATACCTGAAGTATTATACTACAAACTTTTCAATTTGTCAATACCTTTTTTGAAAGTTTTTTAAGTTTTTTAAGCCTCCCGTTTTCATTACGAAGCCGAGAGGCTGCTTTTTACAAAATTATTGTTCGAGATATTGAAGAACCTGATTTGCAATCTTGTTCATTCCCGCAATGCCGGGGTGTCCTTCAATCTTGTCAATTTGCTTCAATTTAATCAGCTCTATGTTAAAGCGTTCACAGCACTCCGAAACAGTCTCGTTTATTTCTGCTTTAAGTTCGGAATTTAATATGAATATGACACGCACTTTAAGCTCAGAGAGGCGTTTTGCAAGGTAGCACATTGCAGGACGGAATGAGAAAAGGTCATCCGCAGTCCAGTCAGCCCACTTTACCTCTCCAATCGGAGAATTCGCCCAAGAGTCGTTCGTCGCACCGAGGACGAAAACGGTGTCAACGGCGTTATTTTCAAAAAAATTCTCTTCTATAAGCTGATCCAGTCTTGTTACAAACGATTTATATGTTGCATTGCAGGCGTTATATCCGGTATTGCAAATAGCAGCACCTGACCAGCTGTTGTTAAGGATCAGTTTTGACTCGGTTGCAGAAAGAACCTTGTGCCACCACGTCTGCCCGACCTCTGTCAGATTAGTAATACTAGACGGATAGTATGCTTCGTAACCCTCTGGAATATATCCTTTGTAAGTAGTATAGCTATCTCCGAGGAGAAGCACGTTTCCAAGCTTTATCATTTTATCACCTCTTTTTAAACGTCTGTATAACGAACAGACAGCTATTTAATCAAACATTGATTTCGTATTCAGCTATGTAAGGCAAATTTCTGAAATACTCGCCGCAGTCAAGTCCGTAGCCTATTACAAAAAAATCGGGAATAGTAAAAAGCGACATATCAGCCTTGAAATCAACTATACGGCGGTCGGGCTTGTCGAGCAGGGTAACTACACGGAGCGAGAGCGGATTGCGAGACTTTAAAAGCTTTACAATATCGGCAAGGGTGCGTCCTGTATCTATTATATCCTCTACAATAATCACGTGGTAGTTGGATATATCCTTGTCAAGATCCATAGTAATCTGCACAATGCCCGTGGACTGTGTGCCGCTGTAATAGCTCTTTGCACACATAAAGCCAATCTCGCAGGGAACGGTAATTGCACGGCAAAGATCAGACATAAAAACAAATGCGCCCTTAAGAATGCTTACGAGCAAAATCGGTCTTCCGTCATAGCTTTCGCTGATTTTGCGTCCTGCCTCAGCTATTGCCGCTTTAATCTCCTGTTCGGTTATTACGGTACGCTTAATTCTTTTCTGATAAGTTTCGATGTTGGCAAGGTTTTCCATATTACCCTCTTTAACAAAGTTTTTGGATTAATTGTACCATATTGTTGGAAAAATTTCAACAGAAAAACGGAAAAATCTTTCTTTTTCGCTATTTTTCTTAATCAAAACAGCAAAGCATCAAGGCTCTATGCTTTTAAGGCAACAAAGCAATAGTGGAATAGAAAACACGGTTCCTCACCTCTAAGTGGGGAGCCGTGTGAAATTTCAGCCCAAAAGCACGTCTGTTACAAGCATTAAGCAAAAACCGAAAAGCAAGGCATAGGTTGCACCTCGCTGGTGACCGTGTGCGTGTGTTTCCGGGATCATTTCATCGCTTATAACGTAGAGCATAGTTCCACCCGCAAAGGCAAGAGCAAACGGAAGTATGGAAGCCGATATGCTCACCGCAAAGTAGCCGACAAGCGTGCCTATGACCTCTACAAGACCCGTCATAGCAGCTATGATAAAGGTCTTCGAGGGCTTTACACCCGCTGCGAGCATAGGTCCGATTATGACCATTCCCTCGGGGATATTTTGCAGTGCAATTCCGCCTGCTATTACGAGTGCCTCGTTTAAGTGGGCGGAGCCAAGACCGAAGCTGACGCCCGCCGCTATACCCTCTGGTAGATTGTGTATGGCTATGGCGGCGACAAAAAGCATCACACGTCCGAGCTTTGCGTTTCTGTGGCTTTCGTCCTCCCGTCCTTTAAGCTTATGTAAATGCGGCACGAGCTTGTCAACGAGATTAAGGACTATTGCTCCGCAAAAAACGCCGACGACGGTAGTGATAAGCCCGTATTTGCCGCCGTATTCAACAGACGGAATTATAAGTCCGAGCATCGCTGCGGCGAGCATTACACCAGCCGCAAAGGAAAGAACAATGTCGGAAAATTTGTGCGACACACCCTTGAATATAAAGCCGACAAGTGCACCGACGACAGTTGCACCGCCCACTCCGACGGCAGTCAAAAGAACAGTCTGCATACAGCCCTCCTTTTATATTCCTTCCGCAGCCGCACAAATTTGTGCGGCTTCGGTCTCTTATTTGCTCTTTTGCTTATTCAGCCTCGGAGAAAAGCTCCTTGCCTACTCCGCAAAGAGGACACTCAAAATCGTCGGGAAGGTCCTCGAATTTTGTGCCGGGGGCGATTCCCTGCTCCGGGGCACCGACAGCCTCGTCGTACTCCCAGCCGCAAGCATCACATACATATTTTTTCATTTTTATACTCCTTTTAATTTTTTATTTTCAAAGCAGCAGGGACGGTGCGGTATACACTCTTGAAGCAAGCTCCTGATTGAGCATATAAAGGCTCTTGGGGTCGGAGCCGAACAGCTCCATTTTTGTAATCATATCCTTTGCGTTGGTCTCCTCCTCGCCCTGCTCCTTTACGAACCAATCAAGGAACTGCATAGTGCGGAAGTCACGCACGTCATACGCCGCACCGTATATGTCGTTTATGAGTGAGGTTACGTAACGCTCGTGCTCAAGACCTGCAAGAAGAACGTCCATATGAGACGTAAATTTCTTGTCGGGCTTTGCTATTGCCTCGAGGGTTACGGGCATATCCTCGTTTTGAAGATAGGTATAAAAGAGCATTGCGTGGTCACGCTCCTCCTCTGCCTGAACCTTATACCAATTTGCAAATCCGTCAAGGCCTGCCGCCTTGAAATAGTTGGAAAAATCGAGATAGAGATAAGCGGAGTAAAACTCCTTGTTGATTTGCTCGTTTAAGAGCTTGTGAACCTTTTCATTTAACACGGGGTGTGTCCTCCTTTAAATTTCAGCCTTCCAAAGGCCGTGAAGATTGCAGTATGC
>JAZOQA010000079.1:0-23817 GCA_045655765.1 Eubacteriales bacterium
CTTGCTTTGTCGGACACCGCTTGCGAAAACGATCATCAATCCTTTTCGCTTCGCTAACCCGTGGAGGTGCACCAAAAAAGGGGGAATCCGAGTGTAAGGCTGGGATTCCATTTTATTATTTAGAAAACAAATTTTCAAAATCAATTACAGAAAGATAAAACGGCACTTATAGAAATTCCATAAGTGCCGCTTCTGTTTTTTAGACGGGGCTATTGTTTCTCTTTGAGATTCACTCCATTATATAAAGCATCAATCTTCCTCAGGCTCGTTAAAATAATCTTTGTCGAAAAATTGGGATAAGGTCATTCCGGCTCCCTCGCAAAAACGCTTTATTGTGATGATCTTTGAGCATTTTGTTCTTCCTTTGATGAGGTCGTAAATTGATGAGGGGGACATTCCGCCCTTCAAAGCGATGTCACATATGTTGCTGTTCTTCTCTTCGCAAATTTCATCTATCCGTTTGACAATAGCATCGTTAAATTTCATAATTATATCCTACCTATAATTTCGTGGAGTTCCATAATTATTATAGGCGTACAAGAAACTATTATCTCGTGGAGTTCCACGATATTGACAAAGTTTTTGTTTGGTTGTATAATATGCTTGTTGAATTACGGAATTCCACGAAAAAGAAGAGGCATAATATGGTTATTGCATTTGTAGGTCACTCATTTATTCCTTTAAAAAACAAGGTTAAAGAAATGGTAAAAGAGCAAATACGGGTTAATATTATTGATTCCAAGATTACTTGTTATATTGGCGGATACGGCGATTTTGACGAAATTTGTGCTTGTGCGTGCAGGGAATTAAAGGAGGAATATGTAAGTATTGAAGCTGTCTATGTTACGCCTTATATAAGCTTGCCGGAGCAAGCAAAAATCAAAGCGATGCAGAGAGCTGCGGTTTGTGCGATTCGTCGGTATATCCACCTATTGAGAGCACGCCCCTAAAATTTGCAATTTCAAAGAGAAACGAATGGATGATGGCGAATGCAGACCTAATCATTGCATATGTGAAGCATACCTACGGCGGTGCATATAAATCACTTCAAGTGGCAAAACGCAAAAAAAGAAAATAATAAATATTTGCGATTTTCTTTAAGTAAAAATTATTTGCACGAGCAAATTTGTTTCAATTAATAGAACAAGTCTATTTCCATATTTTATTATTTTTATTATAATATGCTTGAAATGTTCATATTTTGGGTATATAATTATTTCATCTTACATAGGAAAGGTATAAAATTAAGATGCTTCATCTTCAAAACGTGACAAAGGATTACGTTACATCGTCCGAAACGGTAAGGGCACTGAAGGGTATCAATATTTCATTCAGAGAAAAGGAATTCGTGTCTGTTCTCGGACCGTCGGGCTGCGGCAAGACGACGCTTTTAAACATCATCGGCGGACTTGACCACTACACGAGCGGCGACCTAATCATAAACGGCAGAAGCACAAAATCCTACAAGGACAGGGATTGGGACGTATACAGAAACCACAGAGTCGGCTTTATATTTCAGAGCTATAATCTTATTCCTCACCAGAACGTGCTTGCAAACGTAGAGCTTGCACTCACAATAGCGGGAATTAGCAAGGAGGAGCGAGTTGCAAGGGCAAAGGCTGCACTTGACAAGGTGGGGCTTGAGGGACAGTATTATAAAAAGCCGAATCAGCTCTCGGGCGGTCAGTGTCAGAGAGTTGCTATTGCAAGAGCGCTTGTAAACAATCCCGAGATTCTTTTGGCTGACGAGCCGACGGGTGCGCTTGACACCGTTACCTCGGTTCAAATTATGGACCTCATACGTGAGATTGCGGGCGAGAGACTTGTAATAATGGTTACTCACAACCCCGAGCTTGCAGAGCAGTATTCGACGAGAATAGTAAGGCTGCTTGACGGTCTTGTAGTTGAGGACTCGAATCCTATGAGCGAGAGTGAGAGGATAGAAGAGGCGGAGCGTATCCGTCAAAGAGATACTGAGCTTGCCAAGGCACAAGAGGCACAGCTGTCCCTTAATACAGAAACGGCACACGTCAGCCCCGAAGCAAAGACAGAACGTGAAGCTGAAAGGAAAAAGCCTAAAAAGGAAAAGGCGAAGATGTCCTTTTTCACCGCATTCAGGCTGTCATTTAAGAACCTGCTTTCCAAAAAGGGCAGGACGGCTATGGTCGGTATAGCCGGCTCCATCGGTATTTTCGGAATTGCTATTGTTCTTGCGTTTTCAACGGGAATACGTGCATACGTTGCCTCAATGCAGGACGATATGCTCTCGGGCAACCCCATACTTATTGAGGAAAATACGTATGACCTTGATGCACTCAGCGGAATGATGTCCCTCTCTCAAAAGGGTGACGTTATCAAGCACCCGAACAGAGTATACGTAAACGAGCTTGTAAAGTATCTTGCACAAATGAACACGAGTATGCAGAACTTTATGGTCAAAAACGAGATCACAGAGGAATACATTGAATACGTCAAGGCGATGAGCAAAGAGACGTATGCGGCAATGGTTTTTGGGTATGGAATAGACCTGTCTTTTAACCTTTATACAGAGTTTTCCGTTGACGGCACAGAGGATATGGACAGAATGGCGTCCATTCTTGCTATAACTAACAACTATACCTCAATTCTTGAAAACACGGACTTAAAGCAGTATGCAAGCTACGTTGAACAGGTTGTGCCCTCGTTCAGCCAAGCGCCGAACAGTGAGGATTATATAAGAACACAGTACAAGGTGCACGGCAAGGTAGCAACGGGGAAGAATGAAATTATGCTCGTGCTTGATAAGGACGAACGCCTCGCTGACGTTCTGCTTGCAAGACTTGGGTACTATACGCAAAGAGAGTTTGAAAACATCATATACTGCGCAACAGACAAGACGGGAACGGAAGACGGCTTCTACCCCACCTATTTCAGCTACGACGACCTTATGGGCAAGAAGTTCTATTGGTATCCGAACGATACGGTCTTTACCAAGGGGACCGGAGCTCCTACGTTTACACCGAGCGGGGACGTGATTATGAACACCTTTGATTACAGCCCCGAGGCGGATGAAAATTGGCAGGGGCTTGAGCTTGAGGTTGTCGGAATTCTTATCCCGAACGAGACTACTTCCTTTGGCTGCTTACGCTCGGGCATTTATTACACCGAGGAGCTGACAAACTACATTCTTGATATGAATGAAGACAGTGAAGACAGTGGAATCGTCGGCCACATAAGAGAGAACGGAAATATAGACAGTGCAAAGGTAAGCGGCACGCAGATTGGCAATCCGATGATTTCCAACGCTTACGTGGGTGTGCATTATGTGTTTGACGTTTATTTTGATGAGAACAGGGACGGGGAGGTTTCCTCGGAGGAGATAATTCATACGGTAAAGCCCGTTGGAAAGAGTCCCGATATGGCGGATATGATGGAGGATTTCTTTGGCTCGGGCGGCGAGGATGAGGACGTTTCCACACAGCTTACCGCCGATGAGACCTCGGGCGACGGAGCAGGAAACGCAGGCGGTATGGGCGGACTTGACATACAAGCGATGCTTGCAAGTATGAAGTCCATAGACGAGCGTATGCTCGGCGGAAACAGAGTGGCAAATCGCATAGCAATTTATCCCACTGATTTTACCGCAAAGAATGCTGTGACCTCTTATCTTGATGCTTGGAACAACGGAGCCGAGGAGGGTGGCTACGAGGAGATACAGTACACCGACACCCTTGAGCTTGTAATCAATCTTATAAACGGAATGATAGACATCGTTACTTATGCACTTGTTGCATTTACATCGATTTCTCTTGTTGTTTCCACGGTTATGATAGGAATTATCACCTACGTTTCCGTTGTTGAGAGAATTAAGGAAATCGGAGTAATCCGCTCGCTTGGAGGACGCAAGAAGGACGTCAGCCACCTGTTTAATGCGGAGACCTTTATTATCGGTCTTTTGGCGGGACTTATCGGCATCGGCGGCACTTATCTGATTTCTATTCTTGCGAATTTGATATTGGAAAGCCTGACGGGCATACCGACGCTTGTAATGCTGAAAGCGTCTCACGCAGTAATTCTCGTCTCCCTCAGCGTGGTGCTGACGCTCGTCTCGGGCTTGATTCCCGCAAGAAGTGCGGCAAAGAAGGACCCCATAGAGGCACTGAGAGTACAGTAAAAAACCGTGCTTTGCGCCATAAAGGACACAAAGCAACTAAATTTGCCCGCAATGGCAAATGAGGTTCACCACGTGCCCCCCAAGCTCGACCTCGCTCGCTTCAGGGAACCGCTGTTTAGTTATTCTATGGATAGTGAAGTTTTGCTTATTGCAAAGTGGGCAGGTTAAGCTTCATTTGTGCGGCAGCACGAGCTTCACCGAAGACAAGCCAAACCTTAGCTAAACAAAAGCTGAAGCTTAACTAAATAAAAGGTGCGGTGTCATTTGGGCACAACCAAAAAACAAAATGGGGCTTTCTCATTTAGGGATAACCGAACAAAAAACGAGTGGAGACACTGTAAAACAGTGCCTCCACTTTTGTTTTGTGCTTGTTTCATTGATTTTGAGGTTAAAAACCTACTGTTTTTTGCATTTAAATTAGGTTTTAATTCAATTCTCAATGACTCAAAGCCTTATGACAGTTATTTTTATATAAAAGGCTATCTATTCAAGATGTTAGCCAAACACGAACCACAGATAGATGTATGCCGGTACAATAGCCGCCAGTGTGAACGGAATACCGATTTTAAAGAAATCGGAGTTTTTGACTGTATATCCCTCCTTGCGAAGAATACCGATACCCGTAATATTTGCAGACGCTCCGATAGGTGTACAGTTTCCGCCGAGGGTTGCACCCGACAAGAGTCCGAAGTAAAGGACTGTGGGGTCGATTTTCAATGTGGATGCAAGCCCTGCGATGACGGGAATCATCGTTGCAACGTATGGGATGTTGTCTATGAATGCGGAAATAAGCACGGAGGCCCATACGATTACGGTGTAAAGCAAGAAAACGTTTCCGCCGCCCATTTTTGCAAGAAGATCTGCCGCAGCAGCAATTACACCCTGCTCGGCGATACCGCCGATCATAATGAACAAGCCGAGCAAAAGACCTATGGTTTGGAAATCGATCTCCTTTAGCGGGTTGACAATAGCGGAGAGCTTCTTTTTGCGTATAACATTATAAATAAGTCCAACGACAAGCAAGCCGCAGCAGATAAGTCCGTTAGTTATGTCGGGCTTGTTAGGAATAAAGGAGGCGATAATCAAAAGCAGGATCGTGCCGAAAAGCAGAACCGAGGGAACGAAGTCGGTCACCTTAGTGCGTTCCTTCGTTTTCGGGATCGAGGCTTTTTCCTTACGGAAGAGGAAGAACAGAATAAGTGCAGAAAGAACCGCGCCAAGCTCCACAGCGAAGAACATACCCGGTCTGCTCTTGTACCAGAAGAAATCGGTAAAGCTCATATCAAGAGCCGACCCAAGCATAATGGCAGTGGTATCTCCTACGAGTGTCGCTGCTCCTTGCAAATTTGAAGAAACAGCAATCGCTATAATAAACGGAACGGGATTGGTTTTGAGCTTTTTACAAATTTCAAGTGCCACAGGAGCAACCATAAGCACGGTTGCGACGTTATCGACAAAGGCAGAGATGATACCTGCGAACAAAGCCATTGCAACGGCTGCCCAGCGTACGTTCGGAACCTTTTCCATTATCAAATCTGCAAGCAATTCGGGCATTCTGCTTTCGATAAACAGAGCAACAATACCCATCGTACCTGCAATCATAAGCAGCACGTTGAAATCTATTGTGCCTAAAACGTTTGACAACGGGAGCATTCCCGAAACAATGAAAATGAGTCCGGATGTAAGTGCGATATACGGTCTGTACTTGCTGAATACAAGCATCAGTACGTATGTAACTGCGAATAAAGTCAAAGCTGCGTAAATCATAGAATTGTTTTATATTTCCTTTCAATTTTCTTTCTGTATTTAAACGGGGTTTATAATACTGTATCCGACAGCGGCAAGATGGAAAACTACACGTTCAAGCTCTATTACTGTAACAGAGATCTCTGAGGAGCCCTTGAATAGTAGAGATAAAGCCTGAATTTATTCCAACGAGCCAAAACGGTTGTTACTGATGCTCTCTGTCATCTTATTTATTTCGCTGTCAGCACTTTTTCAAGTGTGCCTCTCATAAAGTCCATACCCGCAATGAACACACCTACGCCTGCAAGAAGCACAATAAGGCTTTACACCATAATTTCTTCTGCTGAGAACATAAATAGATTTCTCCTTCCGAGATTGTAAAGAGATTGATCCAAATTCAACCCATTTTACTACATTATATCACTTTATTGGCAAAGAGACAGCAAAGAGAAGGGGCAAACCGATTAGGTTCACCCTCTTTAGAATCTTTATTTATCTCCGTTCATTCTGTATCCAACGCCAAGCTCGTTTGTAATATAGCTTATCTCACCGGGATGAGCACCGAACTTCTTTCTGATATTAGCCATATTCACTTGAAGCTTTTTTATACTTGAATCGTCGGGATACTCTCTCCACACGGCTTTGATAATAGCGGCATAGGTCATCATTTTTCCACAATTTTCGGATAAGAATGCTACGATATTGTATTCGGTTTGTGTCAGCTTGATTTCTTCATTCGCAATATACACTTGTCGGGCATCGTAGTCAATGACAAGTTCTCCCACGGTAAATTTTCTGTAGGGAAGATGTCCTTCGTTTGCACTGTGTCTGCTGTTTCTCAAGGCTGTTCTTACACGTGCGAGCAGCTCCTCCGATCCAAAGGGCTTGGTGATATAATCGTTTGCACCCATATCAAGCATCTTTACCTTTTCACGTTCCTCGCTTCTTGCGGAAAGTACGATGACAGGGGTAAGCTCTTTGCTTCTTATATCACCGAGAAGCGTGCCTCCGTCCTTGTCGGGCAATCCAAGATCGAGAATAACCAGGTCGGGAATATGAGAGGCATACATAGTTTTTGCCATCTCATAGTTCTTTGCGGATATAACCTGATAATCGTTTGCCTCAAGCAGTGCTGTGACGAAATTCAGTATATTTCCTTCATCCTCCACGAGAAGGATCTTATATTTATTTTTGTTCATCTGAAGCTTCCTCCGTAGCGAGTGAGAATCTGAATACTGCACCGCCGTCCTTAGCGTTCTCGGCAGTAATATCGCCGCCGTGTGCTTTTACTATGGTAGCACAAACCGAAAGACCGATGCCCGCATTGCGAGATTGCGTATCCGAGGCGCCCTCATCCTTGTCGTTATATCCCATAAAGATTACGTCGAGCTTTTCTGTTGGGATGCCGCAACCGTTGTCTGATATCTCAAAAATTGCTTTTTTATCAATTCTAAACACCCGTAATGAAAGCTTTGTAAAGCCCTCAGCGTGATGGATCGCATTTTCAAGAATATTGATGATAACCTGCTCAATGAGAATCGCATCCATAGGAATCACAATCACGTCGTTTGGTATATCGATTTCCACACGCTGCTCGGGATATCTTTTTTTGAATTTTAAAAGAACCGAATCAATCAGCTCCTCAAGAACGGTATGCGTTTTGATAAGCTGCACCGAACCGCTGTCAATTCGGGTAATGGAAAGCAGATTTTCAACCATTCGTATAAGCCACTCGGAATCTTCCTTGATTCCGCTTGCCATCTGCAATTTCTGTTTATCATTAAGTCTATCGTAGTTTTCTACTATTGAAGAGCTTGCTCCGTATATGGTAGTAAGCGGTGTACGAAGGTCGTGAGATACCGCACGGAGCAAATTTGCTCTCATACGCTCCTTTTCGCTCTCGGCTTTTACTCTCTGCCATTCCTTCATTCTTGTTGTGAACGCACTTGTAAGCACTGCAATGATCAGCATAATAATTGCGGATATGATGCTTGAGGGTGCAGAGAAATCCATATTAAAATAGGGATATGTAAACGTATAATTGATAATAAGCACGCTCAAAATTGCAGATATGACACCATACAGGTATCCGTCTGTTATTAACGATATAAGGAAGACAGAGAAGGTAAACAGCGTAGTAATTTGCTCCCAAACATCGAATTTCTGAAATAGAATACTAATACCGAAGGAGGCTGCTAAAATCAGCATAGTAAGCAAAACGTCCATTAGTCGCTTTTTCGTTTTTTTATTCATACGTGCCTCCTTCGCAATCATTCTTATTATATCATATATTTAATTAAGATTCGGCAAAGCCTGAACCACACGATAATTGTATCATATTTTTATAAATTTTTCAACCGTTCAAAACACACGGGGCTTAGTCATTAAGAGCTTAAAAAGCGCAAGAACAAAAGAAAATAAGGTAAAAATGAGAAAAAAGCAAATTCTTATGACTAAGAGCCGAGGGGCGAAGGAATTGAGTGCGAAAATTTCCGCTCGCACTACGAAGCTGTACGGGAGACACTGCGAGGGAGAGGGCAAGCGGCAATAAAAACCAAATCATAATAAAACTCAGAAAATCCGCTTATTCAACTCCTTGAGAAGTGAGTCATTACCGACGACGCTGACCGTCGTTGTGTCAAAGGCGTTATACTTTATATTAACGTGTGGGAAAGCGTTTTTAAGCGAAAGCATTGAATCCGAATAAAGCTTGCGCTCCGCAGAGGCTCCTCTTATTTTTGCGTAAGGAATTTCCTTTTTTAAGAGCAAGCCGTATTTTATGTAAAGTGAGCTTTCTCGAAGCTCGACGTAGCCGAACAGCGGAGAAATAAGCAGATAAAGAACTGCCAAATCCACGGCAAATACAATAAACAATGCAATCGGAGCGGGGAAAAGGCAAGCAAGCACGCTCAAAGCCAAAATCAAAAGTACGGTCGGAATGAATATTATCCAAAAAAGCTTATCAACAAGCGGCTTGAATTTTCTAAAATTCATAATGCCTCCTTTTAAGTTTTTATCTATCATATCGCAATTAGAGTTTGGGTTATGACATATCTCTTTAAAGTGAGAGGTGCCACTCGAGGACTGCGGATAGCGGGCAGAATCGGGGCTTCGTACAGGCTGGGGCGTGACGACATAGCGAGCCTGCTGTCTTGAATAAAAAAACGGCTTCCGAAGAAACCGTTTTTTGGTGGAGACAAGTGGACTCGAACCACTGACCCCTTGCATGTCAAGCAAGTACTCTAACCAACTGAGCTATGCCTCCAAGTTTGCATTGCCATATCATTATAGCAGACTTTTTTTTATTTGTCAATCTTTTTTTAAAAAATATAAGAAAAACAGAGTTTTAGCCAAAAAAATAAAAAAAGTCACAAAAAATCTATTGAAATGTGGACTGCTTTTGAGGTACAATATAATGACGAATTTTGGATTCCAAAACCGTTTTGAACAATTTAGGCTTTTTACGCTTTTGCCGTTTTTGGCACTTTGAGGTAATGATATGGGAAAATTGCTTGGAATAGACGTAGGCTCGACAACAGTAAAAATCACTGTTGTTGACCCTGAAAACAACAAAATTTTATATAAAATCTACGAGAGGCACCTGTCTTTTGTACGTGAATGTGCGTTAAAAGAGCTTGAACGAGTGAGGGAAAAATTCCCGGGCGAGAGCTTCAGGGTTGCCGTCACGGGCAGTGCAGGCTTGGGGCTTGCACAAAAGTGCGAGCTTGCGTTCGTGCAGGAGGTGCAGGCAGCTTTCATCGCAATTAAGAAATTTTATCCCGATGCTGACGTGTGCGTGGAGCTTGGCGGCGAGGATGCGAAAATCATCTTCATCACAGGCGGCACTGAGCAGAGAATGAACGGAAGCTGTGCGGGCGGAACAGGCTCATTTATTGACCAGATGGCGACTCTGCTCGACATCAGCGTTGACGAGATGGACGAGCTTGCTCTTTCGGCACAAAAGAAATATCCGATAGCCTCACGCTGCGGAGTTTTTGCAAAGTCGGATATTCAGCCGCTCATCAATCAGGGTGCAAAAAAGGCTGATATTGCCGACTCCATATTCCACGCCGTTGTGGAGCAGACAGTCGCAGGACTTGCGCAGGGGCGTAAAATTAAGGGCAAGGTGCTGTTTCTTGGCGGTCCGCTCTATTTCTTGAAATCCTTACGCCGTGCATTTGTAAGCACGCTCGGACTTGATGAGGAGCACGCTGTTTTCCCCGATGATGCACCTGTATTTATGTCACTCGGTGCGGCTTTGTATGCCGAGGGAGCGGAAGAGGTTCATATAGATAATATAATAGAAAAGGTAGATTCCGCCGTTGGCCACGATGCGGTAATAAGGACAAGACCGCTTTTTGAAAGTGTGGAGGACTACCGTCGTTTCCTTGCAAGGCACGAGAGAACAAATCTTGAAAAAGAGGACGCAAAGCTCTACACGGGTCCCGCCTTTTTGGGTGTAGACTCGGGTTCTACTACCACGAAGCTCATTCTCATAACGCCCGAGGGGAAGATACTTTACTCGTACTACGGCGTGAACAACGGTCAGCCGCTTGACACGGTTGTAAAGGTCTTGACAGACATCAGAGCACAGTTCGATGAACGAGTGCAGATAGTATCATCTGCCGTTACGGGCTATGGCGAGGATATGATTAAGGCGGCGCTTTGCATAGATTTCGGCATAGTTGAGACTGTTGCGCATTTTAAGGCGGCTTTACACTTCAATCCGAATGCTGATTTCATTATTGATATCGGCGGTCAGGATATAAAGTGCTTTAAGGTTCGCTCACACGCTATAGATTCCATAATGCTGAACGAGGCTTGCTCCTCGGGCTGCGGCTCGTTCATTCAGACCTTTGCGAAGGCGATGAATATGGACATCGAGGAATTCTCAAAGCTTGGACTTTTTGCAAAAAATCCCGTTGAGCTTGGTTCTCGATGCACAGTATTTATGAACAGTGCGGTAAAGCAGGCGCAAAAGGACGGAGCGGGAATTGACGATATTTCGGCGGGACTTTCCTCCTCCATAGTCAAGAATGCAATTTACAAGGTTATAAGAGCTAAAACTCCCGACGAGCTTGGTGAAAATATCGTTGTTCAGGGCGGTACGTTCTTGAACGATGCGGTTTTACGCTCCTTTGAGCTTGAAACGGGCAAGGAGGTTGTCCGCCCTGCGATTGCGGGGCTTATGGGTGCGTTCGGAGCGGCTCTTTATGCAAAGGAAAACTGCGAAGAGGGAAAGAAGAGCGGTCTTCTTTCGCTCGATGAGCTTAAAGAATTTACATACACCTCTCGCTCGGCGAATTGCGGAAAATGCACGTCTAAATGTACGGTGAACGTGCTTACGTTCTCCGACGGACGGAAATTCATCTCGGGAAACAAGTGCGAGCGTGGTGCGGGAATGCACCGTGTCGGCAAGGAGCTTAACCTCTACGACTACAAATACAAGCTCCTTTGTGCCTATGCGGAAACTGCCTCGACGGATGAAAAACGGGCAAAAAATTCAACACGGGGTAGGGTTGGACTTCCGCTTCAGCTTGCTCTTTTTGAGCAAATGCCGCTTTGGAGTACGTTTTTCAGACACCTTGGATTTGAGGTGGTCGCAAGCGAGAGAAGCACACGTGATTTGTATTATAAGGGTCAGCACACCGTCGCAAGTGACACCGCCTGCTACCCTGCAAAGCTTATGCACGGACATATTGAGAGCCTGCTTGACTTGGGGGTTGATTTCATCTTCTATCCCGAGCAGAGCTACAATATTGACGAGCGTGCATCAATGAATCATTACAACTGTCCTGTCGTGGCATATTACGGCGAGCTTTTAAAGGCGAACAACGAGCGTCTTTCTGACGAAAACCTCATTATTCCTTATATAGATTTAAATCAAAGAGCAAATACGGTCAAAACGCTGACAAGGGCACTTGCTAAATACCGTGTGAAAAGAGCAGAGGTGAGCGAGGCACTTGAGCTTGGCTTTAAGGCACTCGCTGAATATAAGACTCTTGTGAATGAGAGGGCAAGGAAAATAATCAAAGAGGCAAGAGATGGGGGCAAGGAGATAATAGTTCTTGCCGGCAGACCTTACCACGCCGACCCTGAAATAAACCACGGAATAGCAAGGCTCATCACTTCGCTTGGACACGCAGTTGTTTCGGAGGATTCGGTTTGCTTTGATGCAACGGAGGTCAAGGTCAACGTTCTTAACCAATGGACGTACCACTCCCGTCTTTTCCGTGCGGCGGAATACGTGTCGCACTTCGATGATATGAATCTTGTTCAGCTCGTTTCCTTCGGATGTGGCATTGATGCGATAACAACCGACGAGGTACGCTCGATACTTGAAAAGAACGGCAAGCTGTACACGCAGATTAAAATAGATGAAATAAACAATCTGGGTGTTGTCAAGATTCGCTTACGCAGTATGACTGCTGCGGTAGAAGAGCAAAAGAGGCAAAGGAATGAAAAATAATAATGATAATGAGATAAAAACGGTCGATTACCGAGACGAATATCCGAAATTTACAAGGGAAATGAAAGAGACTCATACAATACTCATTCCCAATATGCTCCCTTGGCATTTCGAGCTTTTGAAGGTCGTCTTTGATATTTTCGGCTACAAAAACACCGTTGTCCTCGACAACGAATTACGCTCTGTTATAGACGAGGGATTGAAGCACGTGCATAACGACACCTGCTATCCCGCCCTTTGCATAATAGGGCAGTATATAGATGCGCTTAAAAGCGGAAAATACGACCCGAAGCGTACTGCCGTTATGATTACACAGTCGGGCGGCGGCTGCCGTGCTTCGAATTACGTTCCGCTTATAAGAAAGGCATTGCGTGCCGAGTTCCCCGAGGTGCCTGTTTTGTCGCTGAATTTCTCGGGCTTTGAGCGTGACAGCGGAGTTGAGGTAGGGCCTAAAATGCTCTTTATGCTGGCGTATGCAATTTTCTACGGTGACGTTTTGATGAGCATATATAACTCTACAAAGCCGTATGCAAAGAATCCGGAAGAGCCGGACGCTGTGCGTGCGGAGTGCCTGGAGATGGTGAGGGTCGCTCTCTATTCGGGAAAATACAAGAGCTACAAAAAAATCATACCTCAAATAATAGACAAATTCCTTGCGATAGAAAAGCGAGACGTAAGGCTGCCCCGTGTCGGAATAGTCGGCGAGATTTACGTTAAGTATTCCCCGCTTGGAAACTCGGGTCTTGAGAAATTCCTGCTCTCCGAGGGGTGCGAGCCTGTCGTGCCTGCACTTATGGATTTCGTTATGTACTGTATAGTAAACAACATAAACGATGCAAGGCTCTACGGAAAGAACAAAAAGGCGGCGTTTGTTTATAAAATAGTTTATAAGGTAGTTCTCCGCATATCACGCAACATCATTAAGATGTTTAAGGAAAGAGGGCTTGTGCCTCCGCACGATTTTGAGCATTTGCGTCACCTTGCCGACACTGTCATTCATCAGGGCGTAAAAATGGGCGAGGGGTGGCTGATTCCTGCGGAGATGGCGGCGCTCGTTGAGGACGGAACGCCTAACATCGTATGTGCCCAGCCGTTCGGCTGTCTTCCCAATCATATAGTAGGCAAGGGTGCATCAAGAGCGGTAAAGCAGCTATACCCCGACGCAAACATCGTCGCAATAGACTACGATCCCTCTGCAACAAGGGTTAATCAAGAGAACAGAATAAAGCTGATGCTCGCTGCCGCAAGAGAAAAGAATAACAAGGCGTAAGATGCCGTAAAAAATGAAAAAGCAGAGAAAATTTCTCTGCTTTTTTCTTCGCATTATATGCCCCACATCTTTAATTATAGCAGAATTCCTCGGGTCTGTCAAGGAATTTTTAGAAAATTGCTCGAAAATTGCATTTTGTACACCTCTCACAAAAATTTTTGAAAAAATTCACAAAAACTATTTATTTTTGCCGAAAAATATGCTATAATATAAGTGCGGAGGGAAAAGATGCATTTCCTCCGAGTCAAAGAGAGAAAGGAAGCTCTGTATTTACGGAGCTACGGTACATCGTATGAAAATCACGATTTACGGCAAGCAGATGACAGTGAGGGAGAGCCTTAAGGCGGTTGTTGAAAAGAAGCTTGCCAAATTTGACAAGTTCTTTGGCGAGGACACGGAGGCGTTTGTCACGTGCAAGACGAGAAAAAGTGCAAGAATCATCGAGATTACAATAAATTACGGTGGCGTGACGTACAGATCCGAGGATGAGAGCGAGACGTTCCTTACAGCACTCGACCGTGCGACGGAGGGGCTTGAAAGGCAGATACGTAAAAACAAGACTAAGATAGAAAAGAGCCTTAAAAAGGGTGCGTTTATTATAGAGGAAGACGATGACGACGAGTACACAGAGGAGGGAGAGCTTGAAATCCGAGTCAAGTCGTTTCCGTTCAAGCCGATGACCCCGGAGGAGGCAATACTTCAGATGAACCTCATCGGACACACGTTTTATGCGTTCACCGATTCTGTGACAAACGAGGTAGCGGTGGTTTACAAGCGTAAGGACGGAGCGTACGGTCTTATAGTTCAAGAGCTTTAAGGATTAAAAAACGAGCGGGAAAAGGGTAGATGCGTTCTATTTGTCAGACTTTTTATACTTCCTTTCCCCTGATTCTCTGGGACATAGATAGCTTTATCTTGGCGGTGCTTTCGATGTGCAACGACGCAGATTTTCCCGCTCTTAAATAAAAAATCACGGGTGCTTGCTTTTCTCCAAAAACGAGAGAAGTAGGCACCCGTGTTGCGTTTTTCAGATTTTTATAACAACTTATTCTCACTTGATAAAATCAGTGCTTTTTGCAGGACTTTTTTACAAATTGCTTTTCGCTTTTTAAAATTGATATCATAGCCAAGGCGGAGGCTGTCCTAGCCTCACTCTTGCTGCGTCCTATGCCTTTTGCAAGAACCTCGCCTACACGGCACTCAAAGACGAACTCTCTTGCGTATTCATCCGAATTGTCCGACTCACCCAAATCCACAAATTCAGGGCTTTGCAGACGCATTTTTGACGTGTATGAGCGAAGTGTACTCGGGGCATCCTTTTGGTTCTCCCTCGGAGCTTTCACGCTCTCCTTTTCTTTCAGTGCCCAAAGAGCTGCCTCGGCGGCTGCGGAGTCTGCGATTTTTTGATTTTTACCCTCTCCGATGCCCATAACCTCGCCGCCTATAATGCAAGCGCGGCGATAGACCTTTTTGTGGTCGGGCCCTTCCTCGGAGACGGTTTTATATACGGGTGGCGGCAGACGCCTTTGCTTGTCGGCACACCACTCCTGAACTGCGTTCTTGTAGCTTTGTATGGCTCGGGCGTTTTTCTTCAAATATTCACCTGTGTCGAGCATCTTGGCGACGGAGCGTATGACGGTCTTCATATCCTTGTCGCAGTCGATATATATTGCACCCACAATGCTCTCGAAAAGGTCCTCCATAACCGACGGCTCCTCGGAGATTCCGAGCTTTTCGTCGCCCTCGCCCATACGCAAAAAGCGTTGAAGACCAAGCTCGCTCATACTCTTCGACAGGTTTTTCTTGTCGCTGAGCTTCGATTTTATGTTTGAAAAGTCGCCCTCGTTAAGGTCGGTTTTTATACCGTATTCATATCTTTCGGTGTTTTCCGACATAAGCACGGTGATTATTGCAAGCGAAAGCACGCCGTCTCCGAAAAATTCAAGCACCTCGTTTGAGGAGTACCGCACGCACTCGCTTTTATTTTGCTCATTACAGAAGCTTGTTCTTGTAAAAGCCTGAATCAAAAGGCTTTTATCACGGAAGACGTATCCGATTTTTTCTTCAACGTAAGGAATATGCCCGTCGAATCGGTCTTTCATATTCATAGCTCCTTTTGCGTTGGATTTTCGTTCACAATTATATCATTATTTTGCGACAATGTCAAGGATGCTTTGGCTTTTGCGAGTCGCTCTGTTAGATGGAAGTCGAAAAAGGTCGGAAAGGCGGTGCAAATTCTACTGAAAAAGAGGCGTACGGGTTGCTTTTTGACGACTCAAAACTCCAATTTCAGTGAAGTTAAAATAAAGTACTAAGATTAAACAAATATATAAATATATGCTTTTTTATTTAATATACGAACTGCACAAAAATAAATGGTAAATATTGTGCAAGGTGCAAGAAAATGCTTTTAGTTTGTTTCTTTTACTTGACTTGCCATATAATTTGTGATATTATATTTGCGTAAAGTGGAGTGATTATGTAAGCGTGCGATTTCGGAAACGGTCGCAAGTTTTTGCAGCAATCCCCTTTTCGGAAGCAATTCCGAATCTGCACTTTAATCAACAAAGGGGTACACAAAGCTTTAACACGGCTATATAGGGGAAGATAGCTGTGGCTTTAAAATTACCCCAAAAACAAAAAAAGGAGAAAAACATGAAAAAGAGAATTCTTTGTCTTTTCCTCGTTTTGTCTATGCTCGTAGGCATGGTAGGTGTCCTCTCCGCTTGCGGAGGCAATGAGGGTGATAGCACACCTCACTCTCACTCGTTTGACACTTCAAAATGGGAAAGTGACAGCACAAATCACTGGAACCCCTCTACTTGCGGACACAGTGATGAGAAGGGCAGTGTTGCAAAGCACACCTTTAACGGTACTACCGCTTGTACTGTTTGCGGTTACACTTGTGAACACACCTTTGAAAGCACGTGGACTCAGGGTGCTACCACGCACTATAAGAAAGCTACCTGCGGACATACCGAAGTAAAGGGCAGCGAAACTGAGCACAGCTTTAATGAGAATAAGGTTTGTGAGGATTGTGGACTTGATGCAGAAAACCACACCCAGCACATCTATGATGAGTGGTCTTATGACAGTGCGCTTCACTGGAAGGAGTGCATATTCGGATGCGAGGATGCTGATATCCTTGAGGAAGACTACCACAGCATCTCCAACGGCGTATGCTCCACTTGCGGATACACCACAGTTCCGAAATATGACCCCGAGGCTAAGTACGACGAGTATACGTGGAATACAACGGAGCTTGTTGCAGCATTCAATGAAAACTCCAACAACCAGCAGCTTTCCTCCGAGCTTAGAAGATATCTTGCAGGAGATCTCTCTAAAATTGGCGGTAAGGCTGAGAGAATTGACGGCCTGGTAAAAGATAGAAATGAAGCAGCTTTAAAAAATACTAAAGTCACCATCAAGTACCAGTATTGGGACGAGGGTGACAACCAGAACGGTACCTACGGTTGGAAATCCAGTATTAAGACGATGACCGAGCTTGTACTTGCAAATGCAGACGGTTCCCCTGACATTTACTGTAACCAGATTTACGATATGGTTGCAGCATCTCTTAACGGATGCTTTGCAAACACCCGTTCTATCATTATGGGTGACGACGATGAGTCCGATGATATACCCGGCAAGAACTACTTCTCCTTCACCGATCAGGAGTTCATAGATTATGCAAATGCTACGGGCAACGAGTACGGCTATATGATGGAGTATATGTCCGAGCTTGGATTCTCCGTTAAGAAGCAGTACCTCATCGCTTCCGACTATTTCATTGACCTTGTTCGTGCATTCTTTGTCATTCCTCTTAACAACTATCTTCTCACTACGCTTGATATAGCTTCTACCTCCGGCGACCGTGACAAGGACGGAGAGTTCACCGTTGCTGACTTCTATGATATGGTTACGCACGGTGAGTGGACCTATGATATGCTCGTTAAGTACAGCGAGGCTATATACGACGGTGATATGGGTACAGCATCCGGAAGTCTCGACAACTTAAACGGATTCGTTTTGGCAAATAACGGTCTTGTTTCCACCGGTGTCCTTTACACCACCTCTGTAAAGCTCTTCTCCAGAAGTGAGCCTGATGAGGATGGCTTCTTCAGATGTACATATCCCACAACCAATGAGGATCTCTTTGATTTCTGCGATGCACTCAGCGAAATGGTTAAGTCTCACGGAGTATTTGTAGCGGGATCGGGCGTAACCCTTCTCGACGTTCGTGAGAAGTTTGTCAACAACCGTATTCTCTTCGGAGGAATAATTCTTCTTGGCTCTCTTGAGTACTCTGCGTACCAGGGTATGTACGAACAGAAAGGCTTTGGTATTCTTCCCGTTCCCGTATTCAGAGAGGGCGATGCTTATCTTACTATGATCCACAATATGGGTCGTATCGCAGCTATCGCTATGAATACCACTGAGTTCATCCAGGCTACTGCATTCCTTGACTATCAGTCTACTCACTCGACTGATATTCTTAACCAATACTATGATTACAAGCTTCAGTATCAGGTTGCAGGAAATGACGCCGGAAATACAGCTATTCTTCAGTACATCCGTAAGAACGTTCGTTCTGCATTCGAGATGACCTACGAGAACGTAACGGGTTACTACTTCGGTGATATCGACGAACAATCCTCTACCACCTCTTGGGCAGGACTTATCAGAACTAGCGGATACAGCTACACTAAGATTCGTGGTGACTATGTAACCAATGCTGATTTGAGAGGTAGATATTTGGAGCAAATTCTTGATGCATACAAGGGTCTTCCTGAATAATATTTCTCATATACACTTTGTATAAAAAACGCCGCTGCATTCCGCTTTGGGATGCAGCGGTATCTTTTTCGCTAAGATCGGTGCGACGCTTTTTACGTTCTCTTGCTTGACTTTCATTTCCTTTTGTGTTATTGTATTCTTATAAGAACGAAAGGTAATGCTGTTATATAATCTTATAAGAACGAAAGGTGATACTGTTATATAATTATGAAGATAATCCTTGCATCAAAATCTCCGAGAAGGCGTGAGCTTTTGTCGGAGCTTTACAGCGATTTTGAAATTTTAAGCTCCGCTGCGGACGAATCTCTGCCGAGCGGAGTGCGGCCCTCCTTGGGTGTTGAAATTCTTGCACTTCGTAAGGGTGAGGCTGTCTTAGACACGGCAGGCTTTGATGCGCTTGTAATTTCATCAGACACGCTCGTTGAAGTTGACGGTGCTCCGCTTGGCAAGCCCCTTGACACCTCTGATGCGAAAAGAATGCTCGCCCGCCTCTCAGGCAGGGGGCATAACGTGCATACGGGAGTTGCAGTACACTACCGTGGCAGAGTCGTGTCGGGTGTGGCAACGACGTGCGTCTATTTCCGTGAGCTGCAGGAGAGGGAAATAGAGGAATACATCGACGGAGGCGAGCCTATGGACAAGGCGGGTGCATATGCCATACAAGGCGAGGGCGGTAAATTTGTAACGCATTACGACGGTGATTTTGACACGGTTGTGGGGCTTTCTCTTAAGCTTACCGAGAGGTTAATTCGTGAGGTGACGGAGAATGACTAAAAAGGAAAAGAGAGAGCGTCTTTCTAAAATCGTTGAGCTTTTAAAGAAAATATATCCGAATGCCCCCTGTGCACTTGAATACGAGGGGGACCCGTGGCGTCTTCTTGTTATGGCGAGGCTGTCCGCACAGTGCACGGACGCACGTGTGAACATAGTTTCAAGGGAGCTTTTCTCACGTTTTCAGGATGCGAAAGCTATGGCGGATGCTGACGTTCTCGAAATTGAGAGGATTGTAAAGCCCTGCGGACTTTACAGAATGAAGGCGGCGAATATAAAGGACTTGTCATTGATGCTGATTGACCGCTTTGGCGGCAGAGTGCCCGACAATATGGACGAGCTGCTTGAGCTTCCGGGGGTTGGACGCAAGATTGCAAATCTCATAATAGGAGATATTTACGGCGGTGATGCGGTTGTGTGCGACACGCATTGTATAAGGATTTGCGGCAGGCTCGGAATGTACTCTGAAAAGGAAAAGGACCCCGCCCGTGTAGAAAAAATACTGCGTGATTTGCTTGAGCTTTCAGAGGGGAGCGACTTCTGCCACAGAATTGTGATTTTTGGCAGAGAGATATGCACGGCACGCTCACCGCACTGTAATCTGTGCCCTCTTTCGGGGCTTTGCGAGCATTTTCGGAGGGCTTCTGAATGAAAAAGAGGATAAGGCTTCCTATAGTCGTCGAGGGGAAATACGACAAAATTACTCTTAACAGCATTTTTGACTGTACTGTGATTGAGACCTCGGGCTTTGGGATATTCAATTCAAAGGAAAAGCAAGCTCTGATAAGGCGAATAGCCCGTGACGGAATAATAATTCTCACTGATTCGGACGGAGGCGGCAGACAAATACGCTCGTTTCTTTTGTCTATGCTCCCGCACGAAAAGCTCCATAACGTCTTCGTTCCAAAGCTCGAGGGAAAGGAAAGACGCAAGTCAAAGCCCTCGAGGGCAGGAACGCTCGGTGTCGAGGGAATGTCACGGCAGACTCTTGAGAGGCTGCTTCTGCCCTTTACAGATGCTGAAAAACTTAACACGGGTGCCACCCATTCGGTAACGAAGCTTGATTTTTACAACGACGGACTGTCAGGGGCGAGTGGCTCATCTGAAAGACGAAGAAAACTTTGCACCCTTATGCAGCTGCCTGAGGATATGACGGCAAACGCACTCCTTGAGGCTACAAATTTATTATATTCATACGAGGAGTACAAAAGCCTCGTCTCGGAGCTTTGATCTGTGCTTTCGCCTGTGAGGATTGAACAATTTTGAAAGTTAAAAGCTACACAAGTAAGTTGAGATTTTTTAAATAGAATTTAAGTTTTTTTGAAATACCTCTTTACTTTTTAAGTAAAGTGTGCTATAATAATCGGTGATTTAGACCTGCTCTAAATTTTGAAGCGTTAATTTTATAATATATTTAAAATGGAGGAAAACCAAAATGGTAGAAAGAAAGAAAATTTCTATGGATGGTAACACTGCTGCCGCTCACGTTTCTTATGCGTTTACGGAAGTTGCTGCCATCTACCCTATCACCCCCTCATCCAATATGGCTGAGGTAACAGACACTTGGTCTGCGTCTAACAAGAACATCTTTGGCGAGCCTGCGAAGAACATCGTCGGCACTAACGTAAAGGTTGTAGAGATGCAGTCCGAGGCAGGCGCAGCAGGTGCAGTTCACGGCTCGCTTGCAGCAGGAGCACTCACCACGACTTACACGGCATCTCAGGGACTTCTTCTTATGATTCCTAATATGTATAAGATTGCCGGTGAGCTTCTTCCCTCGGTTATCCACGTTTCCGCAAGATGCGTAGCGTCTCACGCTCTTAACATCTTCGGCGACCACTCCGACGTTTATGCGTGCCGTCAGACCGGTTACGCTATGATGGCAGAGACCAACGCTCAGGAGGTTATGGATCTCGGTGCGGTTGCTCACCTCTCCACCATCAAGGGAAGAGTTCCCTTCCTTAACTTCTTCGACGGCTTCCGTACCTCTCACGAGATCACCAAGGTTGCTGCTTGGGATTACAAGGATCTTGCAGAGATGGTTGATTGGGACGCTGTTCAGGCATTCCGCAACAGATCTCTCAACCCCGAGTCTAACCCCAGACTTCGTGGCTCTGCAGAGAACGGCGATATTTTCTTCCAGCACAGAGAGTCCTGCAACCCCTACTACGACGCACTTCCTGCAGTTGTTGAGGAGTATATGGACAAGGTTAATGCAAAGCTTGGCACCAACTACAAGCTCTTCAACTATTACGGTGCACCCGATGCTGACCGTGTAATCATTGCTATGGGCTCTGTATGTGACGTTGCAGAGGAGGTTATCGATTACCTTACCGCAAAGGGCGAGAAGGTTGGTCTTGTTAAGGTAAGACTTTACAGACCCTTCGTTGCTGAGAAGCTCAGCGAGGCTATTCCCGCAACCGCTAAGGTTGTTTCCGTTCTTGACAGAACCAAGGAGCCCGGCTCTCTTGGCGAGCCTCTTTACCTCGACGTTGTTGCAGCTCTCAACGAGGTTGGCAGATGCGGCATAAAGGTTCTTGGCGGTAGATACGGTCTTGGATCTAAGGATACCACCCCTGCTTCTATATTTGCTATCTACGCTAATATGGCAGGCGAGATGAAGAATCACTTCACCATTGGTATCGTAGACGACCTTACCGGTCACTCCCTTGATGAGCAGACTGCTCCCAACACCGCTCCCGTTGATATGATTCAGTGCAAGTTCTGGGGACTTGGCGGAGACGGAACCGTTGGTGCAAACAAGAACTCCATTAAGATCATCGGTGACCACACCGACAAGTATATTCAGGCATATTTCCAGTACGACTCCAAGAAGACCTCCGGTATCACCATCTCTCACCTTCGTTTCGGTGATTCCCCCATCAAGTCTTCCTATTATATCAACAAGGCAGACTTCGTTGCTTGCCACAACAACGCATACCTCAAGAAGTACGATATGATCTCCGACGTTAAGCCCGGCGGCAGATTCCTTCTTGACTGTCCTTGGTCCACAGAGGAGCTTGACGCTCATCTTCCTGCTTCTGTAAAGACCTATATCGCAAAGAACAATATCGAGTTCTACATTATTAACGCAACAAAGATCGCTATCGACATCGGTAACGCAAAGGTTAAGAACACCGTTCTTCAGTCTGCATTCTTCGCACTTGCAAAGATTCTTCCTATCGATGAAGCTATTGATTATATGAAGAAGGCTGCATACAAGTCCTACATTAAGAAGGGTCAGGCAATCGTTGACCTCAACTACGCTGCTATCGATGCAGGCAAGGACGCACTCGTTAAGGTTGACGTTCCTGCAGCTTGGGCAAACGCAGGCGAGACCGCACCCGCAGACAAGGCTGCCGGTAAGAGAGCAGACCTCGTTGATTTCGTAAACGAGATCGTTATCCCCGTTGGTGCAATGAAGGGTGACAGCCTCTCTGTTGCTAAGTTCGCTCAGTACGCAGACGGTACGTTCCCCCAGGGCTCCGCAGCTTATGAGAAGCGTGGAGTCGCAGTTTCCGTTCCTCAGTGGAACCCCGAGACTTGTATTCAGTGTAACAACTGTGCGTTCGTATGTCCTCACGCTTGTATCCGTCCCTTCGCAATGACTGAGGCTGAGGCGGCTGCAGCTCCTGATGTAACCAAGTTCACTAAGAACCCTGTTGCAAAGACCACCTATAAGTTCACAATGGCGGTATCTCCCCTTGACTGTATGGGTTGTACCCTTTGCGTAAAGGCTTGCCCTGTTACCGCAAACTCTGCAAAGACCGGCAAGGCTCCCGCAATCGAGATGAAGCCCATCGCAACTCAGCTTGATCAGCAGCCCGCTTACGATTACGCTGTTGCAAACGTAGCTGAAAAGCCCGAGCTCATCAACGTAACCATCAAGGGCAGCCAGTTCAAGCAGCCCCTTCTTGAGTATTCAGGCTCTTGTGCAGGCTGTGCAGAGACCTCTTACGCTCGTCTTGTAACTCAGCTCTTCGGTGAGAGAATGTATATCTCCAACGCAACCGGATGCTCTTCCATTTGGGGCGGCTCCGCACCTGCAACTCCTTACACTGTAAACAAGGAGTCCGGTCACGGTGTTGCTTGGGCGAACTCCCTCTTTGAGGATAACGCAGAGCACGGTCTTGGTATGTACCTCGGTCAGAAGGCTATTCGTGAGAGACTTATCTCCTACGTACAGGAGCTTGCAGCTCAGGCTAAGAACGAAAACGTTAAGGCGGCTGCTGACGAGTATCTCGCTACCGTTAACGACGGTAAAACCAACGAGGGTGCAACGAAGGCTCTTGTTGCAGCTCTTGAGGCTTGCGACTGCGGATGTGAGCTTAAGGCTAAGATCCTTGCAGAGAAGCAGTATCTCTCCAAGAAGTCCGTATGGATCTTCGGTGGAGACGGCTGGGCTTATGACATCGGATTCGGCGGTCTTGACCACGTTCTTGCATCCGGCGAGGATGTAAACGTATTCGTATTCGACACTGAGGTTTACTCCAACACCGGTGGACAGGCTTCCAAGGCTTCCCAGGTTGGTCAGGTTGCTCAGTTCGCAGCAGCAGGTAAGGCAATCGGCAAGAAGAATCTTGCAGAGATCGCAATGTCCTACGGCTACGT
>JAZOQA010000080.1:0-6817 GCA_045655765.1 Eubacteriales bacterium
CGTTTTTCGGTTTGCGTAGCAAATGCCGACCACACCTTTGGGCGGCAAGGAAAACTCTGTATGAAGCGTTTTACGCTTCATAGTTCAATGTCCCTCCCCTCTTTTGTATCAAAGTCTGTGCGTGGTACTTCTTCGGACTTCATTGCTACCTACAAAAACGTCAAGGGCAAAACGCCCCTTTCGCTACAAAAATTTTTTGAATTTAAAGCCCACTTGATTTTGAATCGAAAAGTGAGTATAATAAATTACAGTTGAAAGACAAAAGCCTCACAAAGCTTAGGCTTTTTTTCGAAGAACGGAGAAATCAAAATGCATACCGAAATAAAGGACAGCTTTATAAAAAAATACCCATTCAAAACCGAGCTTCACTCTCATACCCTGCCTGTCAGTCCTTGCAGTGAATTTTATCCGAAAGAACTTTTAGAAAGATATAAAAAGCTCGGCACAAATACCGTTGTTCTTACAAATCACCTCACCCCCGAGCATCTTTTTGGCAAGAGCCAAGCCGAGCTTGCAAAAGAATACGTAGCGGCGTTTAACGATTTTAAAACAGAGGCCGAGGAAGTCGGTGTAAAGGCTATTTTCGGTATAGAAATTCGCTTTGCTGAAAACAAAAACGATTATCTTCTTTACGGTGTAAAGGAGAACGACACAGAGGAAATTATAAGCTACCTTGGCGGAACGCTCGAGGACTTTTACAAGGGCTTTCAGCGTGAGGACATTTTAATTATTCAAGCCCACCCGAAGCGTGACCGTATGACCGAAATGGATCCGAGACTGCTCGACGGAGTTGAGGCTTTTAATTTGCACCCGGGGCATAACTCACGCATCGCATTTGCGACAAGCTATGCAAACACACACGGCTTACTTATCACAGGCGGAACGGATTTTCATCACCCCACTCACGAGGGCAGCTGCTTTTTGAGAACAAAAAAGCTCCTTTCTTCTCCCGAGGATGTTGTAGATGTAATAAAAAGGCAAGACATTGTCTTTGACGTTGGGGGGAGCATTATTTTTCCCTAATTCTAAAGTGGCTGCCGTATTTGGGTATAACCGAATAAAAAACAATTTTGAGGTATTGTAATTTACAGCACCTCTTTTCCTCTTTTTGTTTCTCTTATTTTTTAGGTTGAAAACCTTGCGGTTTTCTTCACGTTTGTTTTAAGTTTTTATTCTATCTCCGTTTACTCCCTCCGACGTATACATATACGCCTCTGCGGTCGGAAACGTAGATTTCTCCTCCAAATCCCCTTGCCCCTTGGTGGCTGCCGTATTTGGGTATAACTGAATAAAAAACAATTTTGAGGTATTGTAATTTACAGTACCTCTTTTCCTCTTTTTGTTTCTCTTATTTTTTAGGTTGAAAACCTTGCGGTTTTCTTCACGTTTGTTTTAAGTTTTTTATTCCATCGCCGTTTGCTTCTTCAAATCCGTTCGCTCAATATTCTGCCCTGTTTTTTTGCCCGATTTCCAAGAATTACATTTGACAAAAGTGGTAAAGTTATGTTATAATGTATATACAAAACCAGAGCTTGCAAAAAGTTGGAAAGGGGGCGAGTGTAAGCGGCAATCGGGATGCAAGACCGAGCCGAAGAACAAAAAGAAAAGGAGAAATTATAATGAAAGCAAAAAACAAAATATTGACTGCACTGATATGTGTCCTCGGCATTATTGGAACGGTGACACTTAGCACAGCGGCACTGAAGCACACCGTCACAAAGGGTGAGAGTATGTGGAAAATTGCCGTAAAATACGAGGTTGGACTTGATGAATTAAGAGCGGCAAACCCGAATATAAAAAATGCATCTCTAATCTACCCCGGTGACGTGCTTGAGATTCCATCTGTGAATTCACAGACTGTGGAATTTGAAAAGGAGGTAATAAGACTTGTAAATAAAGAGCGTAAGGAGCGTGGGCTTTCCGAGTTAAAATATAATTGGCAGCTTTCACGTGTGGCTCGCTTCAAATCCGAGGATATGAGTGCGAAAGGTTACTTTTCACATCAAAGTCCGACTTACGGCTCACCGTTTGAAATGATGAAAAATTTTGGGATTTCTTACAGAACCGCAGGGGAGAACATAGCAAAGGGCTACACTTCCCCCGCCGCCGTGGTAAACGGGTGGATGAATTCCTCCGGACACAGAGCTAATATACTTAATTCATCATTTAAAGAAATCGGCGTCGGCTACTGTGCCGAGGGAAGATATTGGACACAGATGTTCATAGCTTAAAATAACATAAAGACTGTCTTCTTAAAATTTTAGGCAGTCTTTTTTATTTTAAATTACAATTTTTAATTGCATTTTTTAAAAATTTACATAAAATAAATTTTAGGCTATATCTTGGTTATACTATTTGTAAGCACTTCGTTTTTCACGGCGAAAAAAACACGTATTCAAAAGGAGACGCTTATGAGTTTTGAGCGAAAAGTTAACAAATATTTCGGTACAGACGGATTTCGTGGAGAGGCAAACGTAGACCTCACTTCTATGCAGGCGTACAAGGTGGGCCGCTTTCTCGGTTGGTATTTCTCATCAAGGCTTTCAGGCTGTAAAAAAGCGGGATACCGTCCGAGGATAGTTATAGGTAAGGACACACGCCGCTCAAGCTATATGCTTGAATACTCCATAGTTGCGGGAATTACGGCATCAGGGGCAGATGCATATATGCTGCACGTGACCACCACTCCCAGCGTTTCATACGTCACAAGGCAAGAGGAATTTGACTGCGGAATAATGATTACAGCATCACACAATCCGTATTACGACAACGGAATAAAGGTGATAAATTCAAGGGGTGAAAAGCTCGATGACGAGACGACCTCGCTCATTGAGGCTTACCTCGACTCAGATTTTGCGGCACTCGGAATTTCGGGTGACGACCTCCCTCTTGCTCAAAAGGCAAAGCTCGGATGTATACACGACTACGTCTCCGGACGTAACAGATACATCGGTTACCTTATTTCCGTTGCATCGAATTCGTACAAGAGGCTGCGAATCGGGCTTGACTGTGCAAACGGTGCTTCTTGGAATATTGCAAATGCGGTTTTCAGTGCACTCGGGGCAGAAACGTACGTTATAGGAAACGAGCCTGACGGCACGAACGTAAATGCGGGCTGCGGCTCAACACACATTGAATCCTTGCAAAGGCTTGTAAAGCAAAAGCACCTCGACATAGGCTTTGCCTTTGACGGGGATGCTGACAGGTGTCTTGCTATAGATGAAAACGGAAATGTTGTAGACGGCGACGGAATTGTTTACATTCTCGCCAAGCGTCTCAAAGCAAAAGGAACCTTGAACGGTGACACTGTGGTTACTACAATTATGTCCAACAGCGGCTTTGTTGCAAGCCTTGAAAAAATAGGAATAAAATGTGTACAGACAAACGTAGGAGACAGATTTGTATACGAATGTATGCAAGAAAACGATTACGTAATAGGCGGCGAGCAGTCAGGGCATATTATAATGAAAAAATACGCAACGACAGGCGACGGAATTCTCACGGCAATAATGATAGCAGAGGAGCTTTGCGATGCAAAAACCACCCTTTCAAAGCTTGCTGAGCCTGTTGAGCTTTTTCCACAATATATCGAAAGTGTATATGTTTTAAATAAGGATGACTCCTTGAAAGACCCTGCAGTCATAAGTGCTGTAAAGCGGGTGGAGGAGCGTATAGGAAAGCGTGGCAGAGTGCTGATACGCAAGAGCGGAACAGAGCCTGTAATCAGAGTTATGGTAGAGGCACCCGAAGAAAATCTCTGTGTCGAATACGTAAAAGAAATTATAGATGCAATAATAAAGGGAGGACACGCAGTTGGATAAGCTTGTAAGGACAAAGGACCTCTTTTCCAAGGTTCCGCCGTATTTACAGCCGCTTTTTGACAGTTTCGAATATCCGTGGGAGATGCTTCCTCATCTAAAAAAGTATATTTCCGAGCTTATAAATCAAGGATTAGATGGCTACACACACCTCACAGATGAGATTTTAATAGAAAAAAATGTAAAAATCCACCCATCCTCCACTATAATCGGTCCTGCTATAATCGGACACGGGTGTGAGGTGCGTCCCGGTGCTTATATAAGAGGCTCTGTTATAATTGGCGACGAATGTGTTATAGGAAACTCGACTGAGATAAAAAACTCTATTCTTTTAGACGGAGTGGCGGCACCGCACTACAACTATATAGGTGACTGCGTTCTTGGCTGTAAGGCTCACACGGGTGCTGGGGTTATATGCTCTAATCTACGCTCTGACGGCGGTGATGTAACCGTACACGCAGACCGTGATTACAAAACGGGAATGCGTAAGCTTGGAGCAATACTCGCCGACGGTGCAGACATAGGCTCGGGCTGTGTATTAAATCCCGGTACGGTAGTCGGACGTAATACAAGCGTGTATCCGCTTACTTCTCTTCGTGGAGTTTATCCGCCGGATTGCATAGTTAAGGATACAAAAACGGTAGTAAAGCGTGTTTAAAAATTTTACCCAAAAGAAATACTGTGAAAAAAACGGTTCAGCTCCCATTTGCTTCTTCTTTAAAAATGAAGCGTGGGGCTTGCCGTTTTTTTAAGATTGGTTAAAAACACTTTGCAGCTTTTAGGTGTGAGAAAGAATATTTTTTATAACAATGCGTGTTTTTTTAAAAAAGGTATTGACAAAAACGTTTGAATATGCTATTATATTATAGCGTGAAAATCATATGCCCCTGTAGCTCAGTCGGTAGAGCACTTGACTTTTAATCAAGGTGTCCGGGATTCGAGTTCCCGCAGGAGCACCAACAAAAAACCGTGAATTTATTTCTCGGTTTTTTTGTTTTTTACACGGTCAAGCGGCGAATAATTCACAAATTCCTGATGTATTTTTGACGTCGCAAGGTGAAGATACCGTTTCACCATTTCAAGGCTTGTATGCCCTAAAAGGTGTTGAAGAGTATAGATATTTCCGCCATTCTCAAGGTACCGTGTGGCGAACGTATGACGCAAGAGGTGAGGATGAAGACGCTTTATCCCCGTCTTTATCTTGAGCTTTCGGAAGAGCTGCTTAATCGTAGACTCTTGAACCGGTTCGGCAACGTCAGAAGCAGACACCTTGATTATTAAAAAAGTGTCTGGGGTGGTTTTTTCAATATACTTACGTATATATTCCTGTGTAGTAACACCGAAAGCTACCGCACGCTGCTTGCCGCCTTTTCCGTCTACGATCAAGACCCTTTCCTCAAGGTGCAAGCGTCCGATGCGAGCAGTTATAAGCTCATTTAAGCGAAGCCCGGCATCGAGCATAAGTGATATTATAACCTTGTTCCGAAGCTCGAGGACACTTTCCCCCGGGAAAATATCGTAAAGACGTGCAATTTCCGAATCGGTCAGAACGTCGATGAGCGGTCTATTCGCCTTTGGCAGCTTGAATTTGCGGCAAATATCCTCTGATATGTATTCGTTGTTATAAAGCCAATTAAGAAAAGCTCGGAGAGAACGTATATACGTCTGCACTGTTACGGTATTTACAATCCTTTTTGAAATATCAAGATAATACGTGCGGCAGAGTGTTAGAGTAATAGCCTCGAGCTCAACGTTCCCGGTGTAAAACTCAAAAAATCCAAGCTTACGCTGATAGTCCTCTACCGTTTTCCTCGAGTTCCCTCTCACAGACTGCTCCACAAGATATTCAGTTATTGCATCTTTTAAATTCATTTTTTTGCATCTTCCCTATTGACTTTTATTCTAAATAATGATATAATGCTTTTAGGAAACGGCGGTTCCCCTCCTAAACGGAGGATGTTGAGCGTATCACGTATGTGAACCGTTTCCTTTTTTATTTTTGATATTTTTTCACCGTATCCTTGTCTTTTTTGTGGATGCGGTATTTTTTATCTGTATTCACAAAAGCATCTGCAGCGTTAATTTCATATTGTTTTTTTACATAACAATGCGAATTATCGGAAGGATCTATATTATGTTTCAATCTTTCAAAGTCGGCTTCTTTTCCTTCAACAGGCTTATGAGTAAAAGTTAAATACTTAAAAAACCTGCCTCTTTTCTGATATACAAGAACAGGATGCCCAACCTTTTTCGTGCTTTTTCGCTTTTTGAATAAATTTGTTTTTTTCCAAGGTAAGTGTCGCTTTTTCAGATAAAAAACCTCCTAAAACTTATTTATCTTTTTTATGAAATGGCTATTCGACAGCTCTTCAAGTTCCTCAAGATCGGGCATTGAATCCTTATATCGAGGTAAATCTCTGAAAGCTATATTCGCTTCCCTGTTATGCTTTCGGTAATAGGAGCTGAAGCTCGCAGTCGCATAAAGAGCCGAATGAACTTTCTTGTTAGCCTGGTACCATACGTGCGACGTTTGTTCATCGTTTCCTCCGGTTTCCTCTCTCGTCAATTCTTGCTTAACGCAACCGTATGTATTGATGACCCTTTCACAATAACGGAGATAACCGCAGATGAATTTATCAAAAAGATAAGAACGAAGATAAACGTCTGCCCGATTGACCCAACGTTCATACACCTTTGAATCGTGAAGACGTTTCAGCCAATCATATAGCATCCAACGAATACCGCAGAAGCGAATTGCAAGCTTAAGCTCTGAGGTTTCTGCCATTTTGACAAGCTCGGAAAGCTCGCTGCCGTCTGCACCCCAGGAGGATTTTCGCTGCGAATCCGTGAAGAGTTTAATAAATGTTTTGAAATGAATAGAAGCGGCGTGTCCCATCATTTTAAGATGAAGATTGAAAAGGTCGTTCTTCTGATTGCACTCTTTGGATTCTTTTTTTACCTCCTGAAGCTCGACGGTGTTCTCACGTTCCTTGTCTACC
>JAZOQA010000081.1:0-33507 GCA_045655765.1 Eubacteriales bacterium
CATTTGCTTTTTGTTCACGCTACTATTATAAACCCTATAATGTTTCATTTTGTTTCATTTTTAGATTTTGCTTGTATGTAATAAAAAGCGTCGTGAAATTCGGGCGTTGCTTCTAAAATGTGTGTCATAGGACAACCCAAAGCAAAAGCTAACCGCCATATTGTTATTGCTCTTGCGTGGTTTATGTCTTTTTCGCCCGTTTCGTATTTCTGTATCATTTTAAGATTAACGCCGCTTCTCTCGGCAAGCTGTTTTTGTGTTAGCCCTGCTTCCTTACGGTTTAGCTGTAAATAAGTCATTGCCAAACTCCCTCTTTTTAATTTCTTTGCAAACTTCCCGCAAAACTGTTTTCGGGTAAATGGTTTCTAAATATGTATCGTCCTTTGTCAATTTTCTAATTCGCTTATCGTTGCCCGTTTTTCCGTAATGATTATAAGCTTTAAGTATTTCTTTAGTTTCGTTGTTCATATTCTATAAACTCCTCGTCGTCAACCTCTTTAATACTCTGCCAATCTCTTATAGTTACGGGCAAACAATAAAATAAGCCTATACCAAAGCAAATAAATAAGATAAACAAACCGATATTAGCCATTGTTTTTGTCCTCCATTTCTTTTAATAAATTCCTTATGTATTTTGCAAGCTCCCGTACTTGTTCGGGCGTTAAGCCGCTTGCCCTGTACTCTGCAAGCTCCTTTAGCTCCTGCTTTAATAAATCGCTCATTGTTAACCCTCCCATACGCCTAAAGCGACGCAAAGTATAAATACAAAAAAATCAAATAACTTTTTAATTATTAACCAACCAACAAGCCCGCATAACGCTAATATTGTTAATACAATTATTGTGATTATAGCGGCTTTAATTGCTATATTTAGGCTTTTCACGTTTCCCTCCCCCTTTTTTGCTTTTCGTTTTCAATAGCCATAATAATTCCTGTTTTTAGATCCTTAACGCCTAAGCAATATAATTCAAGCTCTTTTAGGCGTTTTGCGTCCCTGTTTTCGTGTGCCCGTCTTGCTTCGTTATCAACCGCCATTAAACAATGGTCGGCAAGCTCCTTAACAAGCTCCTGCTGCTCGGTTAGCTTCTTTCTTAATGCGTTGTTCATTTCCCCGCTTCCTTTCGCAAATAATCAAGCGTTTTGCTTACTATTTCTTGGGCTATGTCTGCTTGGTTAACGGGTAAATATTTAAACATTCCGTAAAGCTTTTCTATTTCCTCTCTTAAAAGCTCAACTTCGCTTCTTATATCCGTTGCACAAAACGGGCAATATTTAGCCCCTGCAATATCAATTTTTCTATGGCAATGCGGGCAAACTTTGACGTTGCGTTTAGCGGGCTTTCTCGGCTTATGCTTATTAGGCTGTCTAAACTCGTTGCCCGTTTCCTGTATTATGGCGGCTAATTGTCGGGGATCTAACCGCCATTTTTTTCTAACGTCAACCGCCTTAATTTCAAGGTTGTTATAGTCCTGCATAATCAAGGCTTTTTCCTCTGCTGTAAATTCTCTCTTGTTTCTCATAATATTGTTTCCTTTCTGCGCAAAGCCCCCGCTTATTTACTGTTTATAAATCTTTTGTATTCGGCTTCAATCATTCTGTTTGCCTGCATTTCAAGCTTTGCTTCTATAAAATATTTTGCTTCATAAGCCATACCCTTTGGTATATCGCCGTCGTTATAATAGCGGTAATATCTGCGTGCCGTTGCTTTGTTTGCCTTTGTATAATTCCATTCAGCCGCTTCCATTTCGTCAAGTTGCTTTTGATAGCGTCCGTTTCCGTTCCAATATGTGTTTGTCATTGTTTTTGTTTCCTTTCTGCGTAAAGCCGCCGCTTAATGCCTAAATAATGTGTGGCAACGGAGATTACGGCATAGACCTCTACGGGACTTCCTACAATTAGCATTGCTAACCGCTATGGCGTTTTGCGTTACCGCACATTTGAGCTTTATAAGGGGACAAGTCATAGACCGTTTATCGGGGTGTCGCTTAGGTTTCCCCGTGTCGCCTTTCCTTAAGCTCGCTCTTATTATACCCCCATAGGTATATAAATTCAATTCGCAAAATAACCAAACATTTACAATTTTCTTTGTATATTTTGTATAACTTTAGGTATATAAACGCAAAAAAGGACGGGTTATTAGCCCGTCCCTCTTTTTATTCGCCTATGCTCTGCAATTCCTCAATGGGTGCTTTGCATTTATGTATGCCACGCTTCAATACTGCCTGCGTCTGTCCGTTTTTGTCCTCAATTAAACGCTTAATCGTCCAATTTGCGTTATTGTATCTAACAAGCACGCCCCTTGTATAGATTTTCATTTTTTCACCTCCTTTAAGTTATCTTTGATTATATTAAGCTTACGCCATATTTGTACCCTGCTATACGGTATTCTCAATTCAAGCTGTGTTATTGTTAGCCTGTCAAGAAAATAATAAGCATATATCTTGTCGTACCAATCTTTACTTGCCCTTAATTCGTGCTCTTTAAGGTCTAACAGCTCTTTTCTGTCGTCTAATATGCTCTTAATCTCTTTTAGCCGCTCGTCAATGTGCTTTCGCTCTTTAGCGATTATATACTCGTCAAACGGGTTGGACGGATCCCCGCCCGTTACCCGCTCTTTTTCGCAATTAACCGCCGTCGGCTGTGTCCTTAAAAATAGCTCCTCTTGCTCGCTTAAAATAGCGTCATACTGCATTTGGGCGTTAAGGTATTTAATGCGTAATTGGTTATGCTCAACATATAGCACGGTGCAACCCTCCTTATTCGTAACAAGTCAACAAGTTTTTAATTATAAGCCAAAACAAAGCTAATAAGGCGTAATAATACAAGCTCCGTATAATCATAAGCCTAATTTATTTTTGTAATAGCTGTAATCTTGCTTTAGCTTTTCTTTTCGCCTGTCGCTTCCCTCAACGTGTAGCGGTAAGCACATTTCAAGCAAGCGGCTATAAGTTCTCTGCTTCTTAATGTCCGTCGGGTTTTTAAGCTCCTCGCTCGTTAAGTTAGTCGTTACTATCAACGGCAAGCCCGCCCTATATCTGTTATCAATAATCATTTGTACGGTTTCGTTCATATATTCCGTGTCCCGCTCTGCCGCTAAGTCGTCAATAACAAGCAAATCAAAGTTGTTAAGGCTGTCTATGTATTCTTGCTTGCCTGCGTACATACCTTGTATTGTATTTACAAGCCTTGCAAAGTTCGTTACTAAGCAATTATAGCCCTTGTCAATAAGGGCGTTTGCAATCGCCGCCGCTATAAATGTTTTGCCCGTTCCAACTTCACCAAAGAAAATAAGCCCTTTGCCGTTCTCTCTCATTTCCTTAAAGTTCTCAACATAGTTAAGCCCTACCGTTGTTATTTTCGGGTTGCTCTTATCGTCAAGGGCAAAAGTACAATTAACAAGCTCGCTATCGGCAAAGCCTATACGCCGCTTTTCTTTTATACGGCGTTCCCATTGCTGCCGCTTCATTTCCTCGGCTTCTCTGTCCCGCTGCTCTGCGGCACATTTACAAAGGCAATGGGGCGTGCGTATCTGCCCCAATATCTCAACTCGGCATTGTTTAGGCGTATGGCATTTATGGCAATATAAAAGCCCGTCCTCGCCTATATAGTCGCCCTGCTCCTCTTTGATAGCTTCGGCGGCTGCTGCTTCAATTCCATTTATCAAATTGTTAAAGTTCATTGTTAGACCTCCTAAAAAATAGCGTCTAATTCCTCGTCCCGCTCTGTTGGTGCGGATCCGCTCTTATAGTCGTCGTCCCAACAAGCTTGGTTAAACCACGTGCTGCCCTGCTTAATAAATCTGTCCTCAACCTTGTTACGCTTTAAGTAAGCTGCATAGCAATAAACGCCGTCTAATACTGTTTGAAATTCAACGCCCTTTTTACGTGCTTTTTCGTAAGCCTTTAAAGCGTTAACTTTGCCTTGCTTTCTCGGGTAAGCTTCCCAAATAATATTAAACTCTTTTTCTAATCGCTCGGCGGTTATGGTTTTATTTCCTTTTTTATCCTCTTGCTTATCATTAACTATATTATTAGGTAAACTTTGTTTAATAGGGGGTGTTAAACTTTGTTTAATAGGGTATTCAACTTTGTTTAATAGGGTGTTAAACTCTGTTACACGGTATTCACAAAACTTTACCCCGTTTAAATATTGTTCGTCTTTAGTAATATAGCCTTTTTCGACAAGCGATTTTAGGTTTTTAATTACGCCCTGCTTTGTGCTGTTAGTCCAATCGGCTAAATATTGCAAACTCCCTGTAAACGCTTGGTTTTCCGTCTGTGAAAAGCCGTAAATAGCTGCGTATATAATAAGCTCGTTGCCTTTGAGCTTCAAATCTTTAACCATAAAAGATTGAATAACAATGTAATTGCCGTCTTTTATTTTGCTCATTTTGTACCTCCAATAAAAAAGGGCTTATATAAGGCTATTAGCGTTATAAAGGAAATGTTAAAAATGACAAAAAAGGAAACAACCCCGCCAATAGCCCTATATAAACCCTCTTTAAAATTGTTTCCTTTTTATGTCAACGATATTATACTACTATAATTTCAATAAATCAATACAAAATATTAAAATATGCTTCTTTTTGAAACATTATTCAAATATGCTTGCCTGTTTTTCACGGATCGCATAAACCGCAACCGTTTTATTGGTATATTGGCAACGCTTTTTACCTATCGGCTCAACAACGCCATTGTGCGTAAGCTCGGTTAATCTCGGGGCGGTAAAATTCCGCTCGCTTGTCGGTATGTAGCCTTTGCGTAACATTTCTACGGCTATTTCCTTTGCCGTAAGCTGCTTACCCTCTAATACTTCAAGGATCTGTTTATAACGCTTTGCCTTATCTACTGTTTCGTTAGCTTCGCCCCTTGTATCAAGCGGCGGGTATTCGCCGTAACGCCTTTTAATTATTTCACTCATTGTTTACCTCCTTGTTTTTATACCAACCAACGCTAACCTTGCCCGTTGCGGAATTTTCCCATATTTCAACGGTGCAATTATGGTGTATTTCGCATTTGTCGTAAATGTTAACGTCAACCTTTATTTTGGGCTTTGTTTTAATCTTTTTTAACGCTTTCAAAACATACGGGCAATACTCGTTATCAAAGCTTTGATAAGCACAACCTACGGCATAGTGCCCGTGCTCGGCTTTGTGCCTTTCGTCGCATACCATACAAGCAAAGCCAACAAGTCGCTTTTGCTCTGCTGTTAATTCTGTCATTTTTTAACCTCCTCAATTTCTAAAATTACTTTGGTTTCTTTGCCGTAATAAAAGTTATCGGTAAACGCTGTTACGCATTTGCGGTTGTCGTCTTTGAGCTTCCCCGCCTTTACCATAGCGTCAAGTATAAACTTTTTAGCAAAGCATATATTGTCTAAGTCCCGCCGTTTGTTGCCCTCTATCCAATTAAAATGTATTTTAATAGGCTTAGAGTATTTAGGCATTTGGCACAAAAATATAGCTATGTCGGCTTCAATATCGGCTTTGAATTTAGCCGCCTTGTATTTATTTGTTCGGCATAGGTTTATATATTCGTTAAGGCTTGGTAGCTTCATATTTATTGTAAATACGTTTTTCACTCGTCAACCTCCAAATAATTACGCCCAAACGTGCGTATAAAGTCCTCACGGGATCCGTTAAGCTCCTCCCATTTCTTTTGGCATATCTGCTTTAGCTTAGTGTCAAAAGGCTTGTTAAAGTGCACGCCTGCGTTGCTTGCGTTATGGTGTCGGGCACAAAGATAAACCCAACAACCTTGCTGCTCGCTTATCTCTCGTCGCCCTCTGCCCTCAAATATGTGGTGCTTGTGTAGCCCGTACGTTTTCATACAAACAAAACAACATTTTTCTTGCTGTAATATTGACTTAGCCATTTGCTGCCGCTCCCCACTCTCTTTGTATTTGTCCCTCTATTAGCCTTAATTGCAGTTTAATAGAGTTAATAGCTTCAAGGTTAGCCTTATATACTGTTTCCGCTATATCACGCTTAAAACGGGCTTCTGCGACGCTTGGAATACCATAGCAAGTTTTATCTATCATACCTATTGCCATACCGTCGTCCCTCAATTTTAAGCACTCCTGCCGCAAAAGTATTTTATAGTCCTTTTCCGCTTGGGCGTACTCCGTGCCGCTCGTCCTTAGCTGCTTTATGCTAACTTCAAGCTGTTTTGTTTTGGCTTGCAACTCTTGGTATAAATCATACATAGGCTTTGCTCCTTAAAATGGTAGTCCGTCGTCGTATTCGTCCGCTTCGTCAAAGTCGTTTACGTCAATGCTCGGCTTTTCCTGCTCGGTGCTTGCTGTGTTTGACTTGCCGCCGCAAAAAGAAACATTGCTAACTACTACCTCAACGGCTTTACGTTTGTTGCCGTTTTTGTCCTCATAGTTTCTTGTCTGTATTTCGCCCTCAATGGCTATCAGATCGCCTTTGTGAAAATAGCGGGTTATAAAGTCTGCCGTGCTCCTCCACGCCACGCAATCTATAAAGTCGGTCTGCCGCTCCTGTCCGCTCGGCGTGTATTTGCGGTCAACCGCAACCGCAAAAGATATAACCGACGTGCCGTTATTTGTTGTTCTTAATTCGGGATCCGCTGTTAAGCGTCCCATAAGTGCTACTGTGTTAATGCTCATTGTTAACCCTCCAAATTGTATTTTTTACTGTACGCTTCAATATCGTCTTTATAGTCCATATTGAGCCTATCCATAATCTTGTTATATTCGGGATCTTTCATATATTCCGCAATCCACAGTTTTAGCACGTAAAAATGGAAACGCTTATATTCCTCAATTCTTTGCTCCAAAATTTTATCTTTTTCTTTTTCAGTCATTGTTAACCTCCTTAAAATATGTATCTACTAATTCCCACGCTATACCCTCGTTAATAGGTATATCTATATATTTGCGGGTGTCGTCCCTTAAATGAATACCTCGCAAAAAATCTATTTCGCCGCCGTAACCTTGCATATAGGCTATACGGTATAAATTAAGCTGATAAGCCAAATAGTTTTTATCAAGCGTTGCCGTGCGTTTAATGTCGCATAAACCAAAATCGCACGTATTGTCTTGTACAAGCAAGTCAAGCCGCCCCGCCGCTATTGGCTCATTGTCCTTAAACAATATAACGGGTATTTCGTTATTGAAAACCTCAAAGCCATAATGCTTTTGTAAAAACTTAAAATTGCGTACCTCTTTAAGCTCGCTTTCCTCGCCGTACTTACAATAACGCTCTATTGCTTCGTGTACTGCCGTTCCTTTGGCGGCGGCGTTTTCAAGCATTGCCCTACTCACGCCGTCATATTTGCCGCCAAATTTGACTTGTAGCATTTGAGTAATGGAGGGTACTATAACCCCGTCCGCTATGTACGTGTGCGTTTCGTCTATGTATTCAAGCGTAACGCCGTTAATTTCCCATTGTTCCATTATTCTTTTACCTTTATTCTAATTGAGCTTTTAACGGGCTTTAATTCTACGTAAGCGTCGTATATGTCGGGTAGCTCCGCTTTAAGCTGTTTGCTATTAAGCGTTTCTCGATCTGAGCCCGCCACGTATGATATTGTCAAAATATCATTATCAACCTTAATAATATTTTTAGCTTCCATTTCGGCAAGTATAGCCGCTTTAAGCTCGTCCTGCTGTGCCTTATAGTATTTCATTTGTAACTCAAACTCGGCTATTTTCTTTGCTGCGTCCTCGTTAAGTAATACCGTTCCGTTATCAACCTTAATTAACTCGCTCATTGTTAACCTCCTCTTTTTCTTGTAACTGTGCTTTCAAGCCCGCAAATATTTCGGGGTTTACATAGTATATAAGCTTCAATAAATCGGTTGCACTAAAGCCGTCCGTATCTATGCCCTTAAAGCTCCAACTATCATTTGATAGCTTAATATGCTCGCCAATATAATTGATAATTGCATTAAGCGTTATTTCTCTGTCGCCCATTATTTAGCTCCTTTCTTTTTGCTTATAACGTCGCTTGCTTGCTGTACGGTTAAGTCCTCTATTTTTTCAACCTTGTAATAATTTAACATAGCGGGTATATCGTCCACTAAGCTTTTAATAAGCTCTAACTGCTTGGCGGTTGCCTTTGTCGGCTTGGTTGTTGTCTTTGCGGGTGTCTTGTTGTTCATTTTATTGTCGGGGCTTTCTTTCTCGGGATCGTCGCCCGTTGCAACCATAAACTTGTCGGCAAGAAAATATTTTAACGCTCCCGTGTAGGCTTTATAGCCTGCCTTGTCGCCTTTGTCTATGCCCTCGCCTGTAATTGCGGTTGTTTCAAAAAAGCCCGTTTCAACGTCAATTAAAATAAATTCAAGCTTTGGCATACGCCCGTTGGCTTGCTTTTCCGTTCCCTCAAAAGTGTTATATTCAAGCTCGGTAAAATTAAGCTCTAAGCCGTGGTCGCTGAAAAGCTCCGTAAAAAGCTCTTTGTACTGTGCTTCGCTAAAATAGCTGTAATTATCAAACTTGTTTTCGCCGCCTTTTTTAAGTATTCCTTTTTCCTTTAACACTTTGCGTACTGCGTTTTTCTTTGCCTGTAACTTAGCGTTAAAGGCTAACCACTCTTTAGGCTCTAACTGTAATAAAATTTCGTTCATTTTTAGCTCCTTTTTTTAAATAAATTTTCTTTTTGAAACATTAACCGCAAAAAAGGTTAACGCTTCCCCTTTTCCGTTAAGCTTTCAATATACGCAAGCTTGGTTTTAAGGTTTTCTATTTCTTTGTCCCTTAATTCTAACTGCGTTTCTTTCCAACTTAAAGCATTGTCCTTGTCTAACAAAATTTCGCTTAGAGCTATTAAAGCCTTATCGTATTTGTTTTCCATTAGTCGCCGCCTTTGTCGTTTTTTAAAAGCTTAATAGGATCTCTTACGCCAAACTCTTTTTTTAGCTTCTCTGCTATTTCAAGTGTAGGTTTTCTTGTGCCGTGCTTTATTTTTGAATACTGCGACGGCGTAAGCCCCAACTTGTCGGCTACGTATTTGGCTTTGTAACCGTTTTCAAGTTCCCACTCTATTAAATTGTGTAACATCTGTAACCCCCTTTCTAATCTATCAATATATGGATATTTTAGCCTATAATTTCCAATTTGTCAACAAATATAAACAAAAAGGCTAAAAAAATTTCTTTTTGAAACGTGCTTTTTGTGTTATTATAGATAATGGGAGGTTGAAATCTTGGATAAAATTAAAATTGGCAAACAATTAAAAGAGCTAAGGAGGGCAAGAGGTTGGCGGCAATTAGAAGTTGCTGAAAAAGTCGGCTTGTCAAGGTCTGCTATAAGCAATATTGAGAGCGGCAAAAGATCTTTAACGCTAAGCACACTAAAACGTTTTTGCGAAATCTATAATATTGATATTTCATACTTTGGCATTGAAACAAAAAGCTTTGACGAAAATTTAGATTTAATAGCAAGGTTAGAAAAAGTATTTACAAGTGAATATATAGAGGACGAAAAAAAAGACGAATTATATATGGATATTATGGAGCTTTATTTAAAAAGCAAGAAAAAGTAAAAAAGGTAGTCCGTTTTATTAGACTACCGCCGTATAATATGTTTCTATTTGAAACATAAGCATTAAAAATTTTTGCTTTTTAAAATATATTTGATTTTTAGCTTTTCCTGTTTGGCGTAAAGCTCAAAAAGTAATTTGTAAAAGTTTTCAACGTTCACCCTATCACCCCTTTTATTGACTATAAGGGCAAAAAAAGAAAAAGTAAAGGATTGTGCAAAATGAAAAAAACATTAAAAATTGGCGGCTATGTCCGTGTATCAACCGACGAACAAAAAAAGTATGGTTATTCTGTCCGTGCTCAAATTGAAAAAATAAATAATTGGTGCAATGAAAACGGGCACACGCTTATAGATATGTTTAACGACGAGGGCTACACGGCGGGCAATATGAAACGCCCCGCATTGCTTGAAATGCTTGATAGATTAAAAGAGTTTGACGTTATAGTGTTTACTCGATTAGATAGATTTAGCCGTAACGTGCTTGAAGCTAATAAAATGCTTGAAATGTTACGGGAGCACGGCGTAAACCTTATTTCTATTGAGGAGGACGACATAGACACAACAACCGCCGACGGTATGTTTATTTTTCAATTAAAGGTATCGCTTGCGGAGCGGGAATTAAAAAAGACAAGTGAACGTATTAAAAGCGTATTTGAATATAAAATAAAGCAAGGTCAAGCCGTAACGGGTAGTTTGCCTTTTGGCTATAAAATCATTGAAAAAGACGGCAAAAAGTACGTTGGCATTGACGAAAAAGTGGAGCATATAGTAATTGAAGCTTTCGCCCATTTTTTAACATATCACTCGGCACGTGCTACAATGCAACATATCAACGAAAAATACGGCTTAACCCGTTGCTATACTTCCTATCATAAAATGCTTAAAAACCCGTTTTATAGCGGCTATTTTAAGGGCGTAAGTGATTATTGCCCCGCTTATATCTCGCCCGCTCAATTTGAGCACAACCAAAGGCTTTTAGAAAACAATATACGCCAACGCAAAACAAAGCACATATACTTGTTTTCGGGTATCATTAAATGCCCTGTTTGCGGCTATTCTATGGTTGGTACGGCAACAACAAAAAAAGGCAAAACTTATTATAGCTATCGTTGCAATAATAAATATATGAATAAGGCTTGTACGGTGCGTGGATCCATTAGCGAATTGATTATAGAGGACTTTATTGTTAAAAATGTAAATGTACTTGCACAAAAGCATATAGCAAAGGTTACGGAGGTTAAGCCCGCTACACAAAACTTTGAAAAAAGGCTAAAAGAAGTAAAAGAGGAAATAGACAACTTAAACTATATGTTTAAAAAGCGTCGTATCTCTGCTGCTGAATATGACAAAGATTTTGAAGCGTTGGAAAAGGAATTAAAAAGGCTTATGCTTAAAGTAGATAAAAAAGAGGATATTAACGCCGTAAAAGAGTTTTTAAATAGTGATTGGCAACTTATCTATAACACTTTGGAAAAAGAAAACAAACGGGCTTTATGGCGTAATTTAATAAAAGAGGTTATATTAGATAGTGAGTTTAATATATCGCTTGATTTTTTATAATCTAATTCGTACTAAATAATACGCTCCCGTAGGGGTGTTATAGTTAGTATTTAGGGGCTGTAAAGCTCCTTTTTATTTTATTTCATAATCTATTTTTGACAAGTAAACCCGCTCTTTTATTTTGGACGCTTTCACCTTGTCCGCATAATCATTTTTAATTACCCAACGTAACGCCGCCGCCATAGCTGTATTGTCTTTGTAGTCGTCCTCGTTTATTATTTCCACTCGGTCATAATTTGTTTTAATAAATTCGTCAATTATTTTATTAACTTTACTTTCTTTTTTTATCTCTTTTACTTTCTCAATTCTCATTTTAAACCCTCCGTAAAATAGTATGTGTGCAAATTCAATATAACACGGGTAATATTTCCTGTATAGCCAAAATATAACATTTTTTTTAAAAAATTGCGTTTTTCGCACAAAACAAAAAAGGCAAGCCGTTAAGCCTGCCTTTTCTGCGGGATAGGTCATTATCCCTCGCTTTCGCATTTCCTCAATCAAGCCTTGATTGATACGAAAACTTAATAATCGCTTCTTTTAAAAAATTCTCTAAGCGTTGAAATTATATTACCATAATATGTATATTTTGTCAAGCATAAAAAAAGAGGGTAGGTTTTTACGCCTACCCTTTCGTCATTTTACACAAAAATAACTTTACCGCCGCCGTAAACAGCTTGGTAAAAATGTATAAAAAATAAGGGGCTAAGCCTTAGCTTAACCCCCTGTGAATTAAAAATTCTTTCATTTCTTCTTTTGCTTCTTTTAATTTGTCTATGCTATCGCCGTTAATATTATGGTCTAATAAAGCTAACATAGCCCCGCACATAGCGTTAATGTAATTATCGCTCTTTTTATTGTTGCTTTCTAATATTGTTACCCGCTCGTTAAGTCTTTTTAACTGTTCGGCTTGGTCTTTTAATACTTCCTCGTGCTTACTTGGCTTACTTTCCTTTATCCACTTTTTAATAACCGCTATTGCCCCGCCTATCGTTATTATAACGCCTGCAATTATAAGCAACTCTGCGACAAAGTTGTTAATATCTATTTCCATTTACGCCCTCCTATATCGTTTCAACCGTTAAACTCGTCCTATTACCGTAAGCGTTGCCGCCTATTGCGTCGTTGCTTGCGGGTGTATGATACCATAAATAAATAATATCGCCCTCCGTAACGGGTGCTAACATTGGCGGTATTACTATTGTTTGCGGATCCCCCGTTAGCATATAGTTATAAGCCCACGCTAACGTATTGTTATTGTTATAACTGTTTTTCATAATCCGTATATGTCGGCTTGCGTCCGTCTGTACTTGGTTATAGCCCAAAATAGCGGATACTTTAACGAAGCTAACGCCCGCACCTATCTTTATGCCGCCGTCGTTTGTCAATGTGAGCTTGTCGCCTACGCTTATAGCGTCGTTAAGCGGCACTATTGTATATGTGCTTTCGGCTAAATTTGTAATAGCGGCGTTCAAATAAGCCGTCATAACGCTTTTAATTTGGCTGTTTCCGTTGACTTCAAGGCTTTTGCTGTCCTTTGGGAAACAATTTATACCGACGGAATTTAAAAGCCTGTCAAAGAAAATAATAGGCATACCTAAAGGCACGGTTAAGTTATAAGTCGTGCTGCCGAATTTGTCCGTAACTAATACTTGTACGTTCCACTCATAAAGGTTGTCAAGCGTTATTGTGCTTGTTACGTCGTCTTGTAAGGTCTGCCAATTTGAGTATGTGCTATCGCTTGTTTTTTTGTATCTGCATTGAATAGTTACGGCGTTTTTGCCGTCCACGCTCGCATAATCGGCGTTTACGTTTATATCCGTTTCGCTGTAATAATTGCTTTGCCTTTGAGCTGTTATAATTGCCGTCGGTAAAGTCCAATCAAGCATTGTTACGCTAAGCTCTTTTGTACTGCTATTTCCTCGGCTGTCCGTTACGGTAAACATTACGCTAATATTGCTTGCACTATCTATTGTTACATTGCCGCCTGTTGCTGTGGATCCGTTCACGGTCAAATTATAAATATTGCCGTTAACATTTACTTCGCAACTTGCTATTGTAGCGTCTTGTAAAGCGGTTAAGCCTGTTGCTGTAAATTGTACTACACTTTGATTACGTACTATAAGCTGATTATTGCCCGTTATCGCCGTTGCCGTGCTGTTTGTGTCCGCATAGCTAACCGCTCCAATACTCGGGGCGTATGTGTTCGGTATGGTATATGTGCCGCCCGTTTTCGTTGTAACATTTGAGCCATAAGTTACCTTAACTTTGTATGTGCCGCTTTTGCCGTTTGGCAAGCTCGCTAAAAGCCTATTAACAACAACTGCCCCGTTATACCCCGTTATGCTTGTACCCGTTGTTGTATCGTTGCTTATCTGCGAATTGTCCGCACCTAATATATTAACCGTTACGCTGCGTTTAAGCGGGTTATATAAGCCTATTGTTAGCTTATCGCCTACCGTGAAATTAGGCATACTATTAGCGTATGGGTACGCATAAGTCGTTACGCTTAACGCTGTACTGTCCGTTGTTAATTGGCTGTCTTTTCGGCGTACTCTCGTTTTAATTTGATACGTTGTATTTGGGCTTAGTCCGTTTATTGTATAATTACCGCTTTTGCCGTCGGCTACATTTATGCCCGTCCAACTGCTGCCGTTGTTTGTTGAATACCAAATATAATCTATGGTGCTGTCGCTCGTCCACGCCATAGTTACCGTTGTTTCGGTGCGGCTTGTTAAGCTCTGTGATATTGTCGCATATTGCGGGATTGTGTCAAGCGTAACGGTTGCGGATCCGTTAGCGTAAATAACATTACCGCCAACATTTACGCTTATTGTTACCTTTTTTGTACCGTCTGCATTGTGCTTTACGGTGTAGCTTTTTGATAAAAGCGTTATTGTTTTGCTCGGGGCAAGTGTAAAGCTTCCGCTCGCTTTCTGTGAAACGCCGCCAACTGTGGCGGTTGTTTCCTGTGTGCCGTAAGTATTAGCCGTTGAGCTGCTGCTTTTTGTCGCTGTAACCTTAACTGTTACCGTTGAGCTATTAGCTGCCGCTCCGTTGCTTGTACTGCTCCAACTACATTTAAAGGTAATATATGAGCTTGTACTGCCCGTTCTCGTTAAATTAAAACTTCCGCTTGCCATTTAATTACCTCCCGCAACTGAAACAAGCCCTATGCCGTCATTTGTAACAACGCCGTCGCTTTCAAGTGTAATAGGAATAAAACGCATTTTATTACATAGCGTTATTTCCTCCTCAATTACGCTTTTTTTCATATGGAATTGGTCTTTATCAACCCAATAAATCTTATTTCCCAACCTATCATAGCCCGCAAAGCCTACTTGGTTATTTATAAGAATATATGAGCCGTCTAAACCGTACATTTTAAGCCCGTTGCTATCCATTTGCCCTATTAGGTTGTTAGCGTCGTCGTAAAGCTCTAATATGCCGCTCTCGTTTAAATTTGAGCCTAATTTAAGCGTGCCGCCTTTAATGAGGTTAGCTGTTAAATTGATAACATTTATAGCCTGCATATTGAGCGTGCCGTCAATCGTCCACGCACTCGTAAAATTGCCGTTAATTCCCGTGCTTGAAAAGCCTATACCGCCGTTATTTATTCTTATAACGTTATGGGCTGTTTCTTTCGGTAAGTTGTCAACAACTAAAATTTGGTCGCCGTCATAGATTACATAGCCATTGCCTAAAACGCCCATTATTTGGCTTTGTGCCGCTTCTAACTCGCTTTTAAGATCTGCAATGCTATTATTACTACCAACCGTTACTTGCTCAACAACTGTATTTGTAATATTTTCGGTCAAATTTGATAATTTCTTTTTGAAATTGCCAAATTCAAGCTCGGTATATTTGCCTAAAATACAATCATAGTCATAAGCTATAATATTTGTCATTAAATCAAGGTTAAGTCTTTCGTCTATAACCTCTATTGTGTCGCCTATGTCCGTTACTTTTTCAAGGTTAGCTTTTAGGGTGTAGTTTATCTGCGGTATGCAATTAGCGTCAATATATGCCTGTGCCTGTGCCCTTAAATCTGCTATTAAAGCTTCTTGGTAAGCCTGCTCGTTAAGGTTGCCCTCTGCGTCCTTGTATAGCTCTTGGTCTATATTCTGCTCAAAAGCTATTGTTTTGGTGTATGGTATATCGTAACTTAGTCCACTACTTGGATATACGTATGGATCTACCGTGCTGTCAAGGGCATTAAGCATAATTCCGTCCCTGCCTGTCGGCAAAAGCTTTGTTACTACGTTGTCCCAATTTTCCTCGCAAGTAATATCCTTTAAATTTTTCGCATATCTAACCGTTACCCCGTTATCTACGCCAATTTCGTTTAGTATTTTTATGTTCCAATTATCACGTACTAAATGCCCGCCCCAACGCTCTAAAACTACTTGTATAGCTTCGTATAATGAGCTTCTAACGCACCTGTAACTATCAACTGTTTGTATATTCGATAATGTATTAAACGGGCTTTCGGTGTCCGTTGCGTTGTTTAAATGGTCTAAAGCGTCGTTGCAATTTTTATCAACTACGTAACTATCTTTTATTAAATAGTTTTTGCTGTCATAAAATATATGGTGAGCCTTAACCGTAATTTTTTTACGGGTTTTCTGCGGGTTAGTAATTCTAAACGCTTGCTCGCCCTGCGGCGTGGGGGCAACAAGTATATTGCCCTCCACTAAGTCGTTTACATAATCTAAGCTCGCTTCAAGGTCTAAATAGTACGCTCCGTTGTCCTCTTTGCGTACTTTGGCTTTTGTTGGTAATATGATTTTGTCGCCGTTATTGCTATATAATTTGTCGGTTGCTGTGAATAATTTAATCATTATATCACCTTTTATATTTCGCTTTGTAAGTCCTCAAAAAACCTTGCCTGTGTTGCTTGCATAGAACTCATAAAAAAGCACCCCGCCCATATAGGCAAAATGTTATTGTTAATGCTCATTTGCATAAGTGTTCTTATTGCCGTGATATATTCCTCAAAAGTGCTTTCGTATAATTCATAACTTGTACCGTTGTCGTTTGTGAATGTGCCTGTCAAGCCTTGGTTAAAGCCGTTAAAGTCGTTAATTGCAAAGTCGTATAGCACAACGGCGGCATTATCTTTATGAGCAAAATCATAAAATCTACCTTTGCCCCATAACGCCGTCATACCGCCAACGGATCTGTTGTTAAAAGCTGTTTCGTAACCAACCTCGGTGTTTATTAACCGTTTAAGCTCTGTGCCCGTTGCTCCGTTCTCGTTAGCTCCCCAACTATCACATATCATTGTTACTGCGGATCCGTAAGGGATTAAACTATCATTATGCTTGTACTTGTTAACATAAAAGCCCATATTGCCTAATGATAAATTTTCGGTATTAGCTCTTACGCTTGTATAATACATTTTTATTTTTGCGGAATTGTTATTACTTCCAAAGTCAAAACAAATTCGTTCAACTGTATTTGTTGTTTTTGTTCTTGTTTCTATAAGGATATTATCTAAATACCACTCGATAATTAACGGGTACTCGCTATCTTTTGGCACGGTGTAGCCATATACTCCTGTACTTCGCCAACCATTGCCAACAAAGCCCTCAAAATAACCCTCTTTGCCATTTAAATTAACTTGCCACTCAATACCCGCCGCTTCTGTTGAATTAGCGGACGCAAAAAGCATTAAATCATTTGCTGTCTGCGATAAAAAGGGATAAACAGCGTCGGCTTTGCCAATTCCTGTACGCTTACCGTTATAAGCCGTTCCTAATATGGTAAACGGATAATTGCTCGGTGCTGTGGGTGTAGGCTCGTTAATTGGCATATACCTATACAAATACGCTGATTTTTCACAATGTTTCGGGTTTTGGTTGTAAATATACTGTGCATAAGCTTTAAAGCCTGTTGCGGTTAAATGCTGTGCGTCGTGCACAAAAGCCGTAAGCGTTCCTGCTGTTTCTGTGTAATCAAGTGCGGGATAAACAGTTAATGTTTGGTTAGCATTATCATAAGCCGTTATATGACAAACTGTATACTTGTTTGCATTGTCGCCCGAATAAGCAACAACCATAGCCGCATATAGTACATTGTCGGTAAATGTTACGCTGTTGCCCGTCAACTGTAAAACTCCACTTCCCGCTATGCCGCTAAAAGTAAATGAATGGTCGCCAATTACAGTTGAGCGTTTACGATATTTTAAAAATTCCGTTGTATCTACGTATAAAGGGCATTTAGTCCCTGTTTTTGTGCTTTCGTTTATATAACGTGTCCGTAATAATATAGCGTCTAAAACTTCGTTGCCGTTTATGTATGCCATATATAGTCCTCCTTAAATAATGCCTGTTATTTTTCTTAAAATAGCGTTATCGGCGGGGGGTGTAATTTGAGTAGGGGTTCCACCGCCGTAAACATAACGAATAGTTATAGCGTCATTCGTCCCCTCAATAAGACACCAAATGTGTAGCGGGGTTGGTGGCGGGTTCTCTGTGGTAGGTAATTTACTAATATATCCGTCTATAACATACTGTGTATCTGTTATAGACCTTTTAGCTGCTATCAGCGTTGTCATTGTACTTGCATAAGAACTTGACATTTGTATATCTAAAGCAAAAACACTATATTTACTCATACCGCTTATTGTTGCGGTATTACCACCAACTGCCGATCCCGACCAAAGAACTTTTTCGTAATTTGATAATGTCGTGTTTATTGTGTTAATATCTGTGCTATTATCTGCAATCGCCGCCGTATTGGCTGCTATATCTGCTGTATTGGCTGCTATATCTGCTGTATTGCTCTCGATATTTGCCGTATTGTCTGCAATAGCCGTTGTGTTATTATCAACCGCCGTGTCAAGCTGATTTAATCGGGTGTTAAAATCGTCCCTTGTATCGTCTGTAATATAATAAACACAATTAGTTATAAGCTCCGCTTCGGGTATTGCGTCATATTCTGCCTTTGTACCAACCCAAAACGACAAGCCGCTACCGTCTGCTTGGTTAATCAACTTGTCCTTGCCGTCTTTGCCGTCCTGCCCTTTAAGCATTACCACTTTTACTATGGGCTTCTCGCTGAATAAATTAGCCATTGTTTACCTCCCTTGTTATATCCGCTTCGATTTTTAAGTTGCCATAAAGCACGGTGAATATGTCGCCGTTTACGCCTATTTGCAAGTCATAATAATATATGCCTGTTTCTAAATTGTGCGTGTCGCTCGGGGCAACCCTTACGCTATACTTGCCGTCCTCTACTTTTTCAACGCCATTATTAAGCGTCTTTTGTAAAATGTATTCGTCCTCGTATTTGGTCTTTTTAACTGAAAAATAAACAGCGTCAACCTCGGTTACGCCGTCAACCTCAAAGCCAAACGCTAAAGTGTCGCCCCGTATCATTTTTAAATTTTCGTTTGCCATTATTCAACCTCCTATAACCACCTTGCGTAATTCTCAATAACTACTTGCTCAACGTCGCCTGTAAAACTCAATGTATTACTGCCAACATTAAATACAAAGTTTTCGTAATCACCCGTAACAAGTCGGTTTTTTAAAATTCCGTCTTTATAAGCTTCCATTTGTGCCGTGTCAATGGTTATGTATTCCTCGTTGCCTAAAGCAATATTAAATATTTGGCTGCCGTTTAAATTAACGTCAATATCGCCGCTCCCGTATATAGTCATTGTCGGCTTTGCCGTGTAATTGCCTATATTCTGTACTGTCAAGCTTTCGTTAATAACGCTTACATAATAAATAGGCTGTGCCCTTGTATATTGCGTTGCCTTAATGGTAGTGGATCCGTTAAAGGTTTCCGCTCCTAAAATTGCGTTAAGCTGTGCAATTAAATTAGTGTCGGTTATCTGCGTTGTTGTCGGTGTAGCTAACGGGTAATAAATTATAGCTCCGCTTAACGCCGTCTGCATTTGGGCTAAGGTTGTGCCTTTGGTAAAGCCTAACCAATATGTTTGGCTGTCTGCCTGCGTAAATATCTTGTTAACCGCTTCGGCTGTATTCCAACCGCTCGGCAAGCCAAAAGAATATAACGCATTGGTACATAAACACGGTACGCTTTGGTACGTGTTATAATTCTTGCTGTCCGTCGGTCTTGGTATGCTCGCATAAGCAATATTAGAATAGCTTGTTATAGCCGATATATTGTTAGTATTTACGCTGTATTTGCCTATTTCCTTGTAAATAAACCAATTACCATTTGCCTTATATAAGCGGTCTTGGAATGTGTCCGCTCCGTAACTCAAATATGCAAGCTCTAAGCTTCCTAAATTGTACGGGTATATATTAGAGTTGCTACCGCTTGAAAAAACGGCATTATTTAAGCCCGTAACCACTTTAACGGGTATCGGGCTTGTTGTCGTCGGCGTGTCAATTTGGCTTGAATTGCCGTATATTTCAAAGTCGGTTAATTGGCTGCCTGTTGTTGCAAGCGTAACCGTTGTACCTTGCCCGCTCACGCTGTTAAATTTAAATGTGCGGGCTGTTTCTGCAAGTGAATACTTAAAAGGTTGCACGTGAAACGTTACCGTTGCCGTCTTAAACCTTATAAGCTTTTCAAAGTCTATCTGTTGTATAATTTGGTAGTTGTAATATTTGTCGGCTTCGTTTGAAAATGTAACTACACCACTACTGTTAAAATAGGTTATTATTTCGTCAATATCAAAATCGCCGTAAAGTCCTATTGTTACGGGCTTGTCATAAGCTGCATAACCTAACGGCGTTACTATGTCGCCGTCTTTGCCGTCTATTTCCTCAATTTGAGTACGCAATAAAGGTTTAGTAATAGGCGGCAAAGATTGAATAAGTAAGCCCTTTATTTCGGTGCTTTTCTGCCCGTTTAATATAATATAATCTCTCATTTTGCCGCCCCCTTACTGATAAACTGCCCTTGCTACTGTACGCTCTACAAATTCGCCCGCTACCTCGTCGTCAAGCTCTATTTTCATTTGGCTAAGTGCCGTTTTAAAAGCTGCTACCATATCGACAAATTTATTAGCTTGCGTTTGCTCAATTTCGGCTTTTGATGTGCTAATTCTCGGGTAGTTTGCCGCTACGCCAATTTTGCCTATATTTACGCCTTTAGATAGCTCGCCGCTTAAAGCTCCTAAAACACCTTTACCAACGCCCGCCGCCTGTTTCAAGGTTGCGGATTGCTTTTTACTCACGCCAATCATTAAGCCGTCTAACAAGTATTCGCCCATTTCTGCCGTGGCTTTTGACGGTGATTTTTCTTTAAGCGAATTTTTTAACTTTTTTAACAATGTGCTACCAAAGTTAGCAATGCTACTAAACACGCCGCTTTGCTTGTCTTGGTTTTTAATGCCCTTGTTAACGCCGTCAATAAGATCCTCGCCCGCTTTTTTAGCGTCGTCGTCCTTTTTGGTAATTTCCTTTATAGCGTCGGTTGTCATTTTAGCCATTTCCTCTTTGGCTTTTGGTGCTCCTACCTTTTCGCCGTTTATATAAGCTTGTACTTGCCCGTGTCCTGCTTCCCTAAATTCTATTTTGCTGCCTGTAATTTTACTTAACTGCTCGTCTAAGCTGTCGCTCCATAAAATCTCGGTTTTGTTAAGCTCTTTGTCGGTTGTACTGTTATACTGCTTTAATTGGCTTTCAAGCTGTTCTTTTTCTTTTTTAGCGGCTTTTATTTGCTCGTCGTAAATATTGCTGTTACTGTCCTTTTTGAGCTGTTCAAGCTGTGCCAACTTTTCGTTAGTGATAGTTATTCTATCCTCTAACATTTTCTTTTGGGCTTCCTCGGCTCCTTGGTACTCTTTTACATAGTCCCACGTCGCCGTTGTCATTTCGTCATATTTGCCTGCGTGAAAAGCCGCCATATTGCTTTCATAAAGCCCAATGTTATAAGCATATTCGCCGAATAAATCTTGCTGTGCTTTATAATCTGTTTCGGCTTCCTCTACTTCTTTTTTCTTGGCTTCAATTTGGGCGTACGTATTGTTAATTGCCTGTGCCGCATAGCCGTTTTGGTTGTTAGCTTTTAACTTGTCAAGCTCGTTTTCTAAATTTGTTAGCTCGGCTTTTCTGTCATAATAAGCCTGCTGTGTAGTCTGCAAGCCCTGTAACGCTTCGTCTTGCTTCTGTATCGCTTCGGCGTATAAGCTCTCTTGGCTGTCAAGGATAATTTGGGCTTTTTTCTTTTCCATTACGTCGTCAATAGACTTTTTAAGGTCGTCATATTTCGATATAACACCGTCAACGTTGCTTATTTCAACGCCTAAAGCTTCGCTCAACGTACTTGTAATAAAGCTTGCCCGCTCCTCATAGCCCTTTTTAACTTTGCCGTTTTGGTCTACAATGCTTTGTAATTCGTCCCAAAGCGTGCCTAAATGGCTAACTTCGGTCATACCAACATTTATAGCGTTTTGCTGTTCTTTAGTAAGGTCTGCCCACGCTTCTTTATTAGCCTTTAACTGTTCGTGCTGCTCTTTCATAGCTTCTTGTTGGGCTTTTTCCTCGGCGGTTAAGTTATTAGTTTTCTTAATTACTACACCGATAACGCCAACTAAAGCCGCTAAGCCTGCTACTACTAAGCCAATAGGGTTAGATTTCCACGCCGCATTTAACAAGTTTGTTGCAACGGTCAAAGCTCCTGTTGCTCCTGTCGCTGCAACCTTGCCCGCCGTGTTTGCCGCTTCTGCTCCCGTGTTAAGATTTGTTGCGGCTGTCGCTGCTGCTGCTCCTTTGGCTGCGTCAATAAATGCCTTTGCCGTGCCGCTAAGCCCTTTTGTAAAGCTTAAAATTTTGCTCACGGCAAAAGCCGCTACCATAGCTTTTAACGCTCCTACAACCGCTCCTTTATGCTTTACAAACCATTCAAACGTTTCTATCAATGGTCTAAGCTGCGGAATTTCCCTTTTAAGTTTCGGGAATACCTCCGTTACAATGCTTTTAACCATTTTTTTAATGCTTTCAACAACGTTTTTGATTTTCGGCACGGTATTTTTAGCCGCTCCTATCGCATTGTTAACGAAAATATCAATAGATTTGCTTAAATCGGCGTTATCGTCTGCAATAGCGGTTAAAAGGTTGCTCCACGCTGCTTTCATTGATTTGGTGGATCCCTCAATAGTCCCGCTCGCTTCCAAAGCACTTGTACCCGTTATACCCATTTCCACTTGTACTTTGTGGATAGCTTCAATCATTTTATCAAACGGCACTTCTTTAACGTTTTTAGCCGTCGCTTTAAATGCGTCGCCCATTACGCCCGTTTCGTTAATCAAGCGTGCCATTTCGCCCGCCGTACCGCCATAACCTAATTTTAGGTTGTCAAGCATTGTAAAGTTTTGTTTCGCAAAGCCTTGGTACGCATTTTGTATCATATACATTGACGTACCCATTTTATTAGCGTTATCGCTCATATCAATAATAGCCATATCCGCTATTTTTGCGGCTTTTGCCGTATCGCCGTTCAAGCCCTGCAATAAGGACGCACTAAAGCTTGTTACGGTCTGCATATATTCATTAGCACTTATTTGGGCTGTTTTATAAGCGTTTGCGGCATAGTCTTTTACTATTCCCGCACTATCTTTAAAAAGCGTTTCAACGCCGCCTACTAACTGCTCATATTCGGCATAGCTCGCCACGGCTTGTTTACCTACATTGACAAGCTGCCCGCCTAACTTTTTAAGCCCGCTAATTGCCGCTCCTATTGCTTGGCTCGCTAAATTAGATACAACGCCCTTAAAAACAGTAAAGCCCTCTTTTGCTTTTTCTGCCTGCTCGCCTGTTTCCTGCGTTTCTTTGCCTAACTCGTCAACCTCTTTTTCGGCGGCGTCCATTGTCTTTGTTGCGGCGTTTATTTCCGTTTTCAAAGCCGCCATAGCCTTTTTGCTTTTATCCATTTCGTCGGTGCTTTCTACAAGCTCGCCCTCTAACCTCGCTACTTGCTCGGCTTGCTTCTTGTATTCGTCCGACGTTTCGCCGCTCGCTTTTTTTATACGGTCAAGCTCCAATACGGCGTTTTTATATTCTCTGTTTAAAGCGTTATGCCGTGTCTGCTGTGCCTGCAACGCAACGGTATATTGGTTATATGAGCGTTGGGCGTTTGCTATTGCCGTTTTTTGCTCGTTAATAGATTTGGTTAAAGCTTTTTGCTTTTCTGCCGCACTTGTTATTGATTTGTTATTTGTGTTAAAATCATTCGCTTGTGATTTTAAAGCGTTTGACGTTGTTTTAAGGTCTGCTGTTATCTGTTTTAAAGCTCGCCTATAATCGCTTTCGCCTGTAAGCTTTATCGTACCGCCAAATGACATTAAATCACTCCTTTAAAACCATTCTTGCTCTTTATTTGCCTTTTCTGCCGCTTCTGCATAAGTCGTCCTTGACAATTTAAGCGTTAGCTCAAAGTCAAAGTCGTCTTTATAGTGCTGATATAATTTATTAAACATTCTTAGAGTAAGCCGCCCCGTTTCCTTAAAGGATAGTCCCAATTTAGCTTTGCCTATGTAATAGAAAAAGCTAAAATCAATGTAGGGATCCGCTTCCTCCTCGTCGGGGATTACTCGTTTTTTTCATTGTCGCTCTTTGTACTTTCAATAACTGTATTGTTCATAGTGTTTAAGGCTTCCTGTAAGCCTATTTCACTAACTATTCTTCCCACTCGCTTTAACGTAAAGGGCTTTATATCCTCGCCCTTTTCCTCGTTGTCAATCTCTATGCCCTCATTAAGCATAACTGTTAAGCCAAAAATAAGGGCTTTAATGTTCGGCTCGCCGTTGTTTTGGTCTGTGCCGTCTGTAAGCTCGCCCCATTTGTCAATGCTGCCGTATTCCTCTTGTATCTGCTCCATTGAATTAAGGTTAAATACAAGCTTATACTCTCTATTTTTGTATTCGATTACTCCATTAGTTGCTTTCATTTCATTACCTCCATAAATACAAAAATAAGGGGCGGCTATTAAGCCGCTCCCTTTGTCTTAACCATTGGTTGTTTCGCCTGCTGCTGCGGTTGCTGTACCAAAAAGGCTTTCAAGGTATGTAATAGCTGCTGCCTTGTCGGTAAATACCTGTGCTTTGCTCCACTGTCCGTTAGCAAGTGTCGATACGGTACCCTCAATTTCGGTTGTGCCAAATTCTACGCTTTCGCCCTTTGTATTGTCCTCCTGCGACGGCTCGCTAAACTTAACCTTGCTCAAAAATTCTACTTTATAATTGTAAGCTCCGTTTAACATACGGGTAACAACTCTACCCAAACCTACATACGGGGCTGCGTCGTCTGCGGAACGTACTATACCGCTTTCCGCACTATAAGTGTGTCCCAAAAGATCCGCCATTGTCTGTAAGTCGTCGTTGTCAATACCCATTGTTACTGTGCCGCTCTGAAAACTTGTGTCGCTCTCTGCAAGTCCGTCGTCTGCAAAAAGCTTAGCGTCGTTATTGGTAATTGATACATTGCAGCTAACCGCTTTTGCGGGCTTCTTTGCTACGCCATAGGTTGCGTTGCCCTCTGCGTCCTCGGTAAGCAAGCCGTACCTAAAGTTATTAAGTCCTATTCTTGCCATAGTTTAATTGCTCCTTTCTATTGCAAAACATAATGTTTTATGATAATAGCCCGTGTCGTCCTCGTATCTGTCGCCGCTATCTCGGCTTGGTTGCCACGTAAAGCCGTTATCAATTAAAATTGTTTTAACACCCTCAATAATCGAAAAATAGTTTCCCTTGCTGTATATATCAAAGTCGTAATAATCTACGTAATTTAAAAGGGTATCGTCGCCGCTATAAGTGTTGTCAATGTCCGTTTGCTGATACGTAACATAAGCCGTTGCGTTGCCGTCATAACGCAAAAAGCTAACGGGTACTATGAAATTATTAAAAATCTGTTCTATTAACTCATTCATTAAGTAAGCCCCCGCTTAATTTCTTTTGTGCGTCTAACATAGCCCTTTCAATTTGGCTTTTTACAAAAGAACGCCTAAAAAAAGGCTGTTTAGCAAACTTTGAGCTGCCATACTCAAACACATTAGCAACCAACGGGGCGGGCGTTTTAACTCCATTATGGTTTATAAAATACCCGCTTATAATTACCTTATTATTTATGCCGTCGTCGCTCGGTGTTCTGTATGTTTTCGTTACGCCTATATTTCCCATAATATTACTACTTTTCCAACTCGGCGGGGCGTTTGCCCTCACCCTGTTAAGTGTAACGTCTGCCCCTGCTTTCGTCATACCGCCAAATATCTGCTCGCTATTGTCATAAACTCTTTTAATATCGTCCATTATCTCTTTGGGTAATTCAAGCTCAAACTTAGCCATTAGTGCGTAACCTCTTTTGCCTGTATTTCCAATTCGGTATTGGCTTCATTAACATTGTTTAGATATTCAATAGTGTAGGTTTTGCCGTTAAACTCTATACGCATATCCCTTGTTATTTCGGTCTTGGGGAAACGAATAGTAAAGTTAGTATAGGCTTTTTCAAAGTCGCTGTTATTAACAATTATCGTCATACCCCTTGTTGTTTTGACGCTCGCATACGGTGTTAATACAACTTGCTTTGTTTCCGTCGGGAAGCCCTGCGGATCCTTGCCCCTTATAATTGCATAGATTGTAATTTTTTTGTTATACTCGCCTGCGTTTGTTATTATTTTCGTATTCATAACAAATTAGTTACGTGCATACCTAAAATAGTGTCAACTACCTTGTTTAAATTCGCATTGTCAACGTATAATGTGCGGTTGTCCCACATATCTTGACAAAGAATTAAAACAACTATTACAAAGTCGGGGTAGTTATCTAAGTTTTCGGTTGCAAGCCCTGTATAACTTGAAATAAATTGCTTTGATACATTTAATAGCGTATTAAGGGTGTTTGTGTCGTTTTCGGTTAACTCGTCTAAGCGGATATAGTCCGCTATATCCTGTGCCGTGATTTCGCTAACCTTTGTTATATTATTCATTTGTTACCTCCCTTTTGGTCGGTTGCCTAAACAACAAATAATATTAGTTTTTCTTTGCCGTTTTTTTCTGCGGCTGTTTCAATTCGGGCTTTTTCTCGGCTTTTATTTCCTCAATATAGCCCGCTCGTAAAAGGTCGGCTATAACCGCCTTATCAGTTATAGCCTTAACCTCACCTTTACGCATTGAAATTTTGCCGCTAAAGCTCTTTAATGCTCTATACATTTGCGGTCAACTCCTTATGCACTTGCCATTTTAAGTGCTGTAATTTTCTGTGCGTCAATTACCTTGCTGTCAAATTCAAGCCAACCAACAACGCCAATAGCGTGCTGTGTAGCGTACTTCTCACGGAGTACCTCAATGTTCATATCCTCGCTAAACTTGGTTGCAAGTCCTGTCATATCGCCATAGTAAATAGCGGTCTTGCCTGCTTCCATATCGGGCATATTGTCCGAAACGTAAATAGGCTTGCCTAAAAGGGTTGTGCCAAACGGGCTTGTAATATCGTCCTGCAAAAGGTATCTGCCTACTTCGTCTTTCAAAAGTCTAAGGGCGGTACGGGTTGCGGGGCTCATTATCCAAATTGCATTGTTTTGGAACTGATCTTTGATATTGTCTTTAAGCTGAATAACCTCGTCTGCCGTAATAGCTGTCTGTGCTTCGGCTGTCATAGTGTTTGTAAGGGTGCTAAGTCCTGTTACGCTACCAACTGTGCCGTTAAGCAGCTCGCCCTCAATAAATCTATGAATATGGTAAGCCATTTCGTCAACAACAAAGCCTACAATATCAAAATTTGAATTGTTAATAAGGCTTCTTGAAATAAGGCTAAGTGTGCCTGCAAGATAGCCGCTAAGCTGAATAGTTGTAAAGCCGCCAACGTTGCTTGTAAGCTCTACAAACTCCTGTGCGTAAGCAACTGTAATAGCGTTGCTTGTTTCGTCGTAATAAGGAATATCAAGCTTGCCCTTAACATTAAACTTCTGTGAGCGGTCAAGGATAGGCGAAATATCATACACCTTTTTAATGATTTCCTTTGCAATAGTTACGGGAATAAGCACCTGTCCGCTACCCTGTGCGGGTGTAAGGTTGTTAGCACGCTCGTTATAAGTGCCACGGATATAAGCTTCAAAAGCTTTACGCTCCTCGGCTTCTCTTGTTTCAAGCTCTCTCTTTTCCTTGGTCTTTTCGTCCTCGTCGGTCTTTTCGTCCTCGGCTCTCTTTTCGGGCTTTCTGCCCTCGCCGTCAAAAAAGCCCTTAGCTTCAAGGGTTGCCTTAATGCGGCGTACGTCGTCCCTAATTTCTGCGAGCTCCTGTGCTTCGTCGTCGGTAAGCTCTCTCTTTTCCATTTCTGCCTTTTTGAGCATACCCTCTGCTCTTGTAATAAGGTCGTTTCTCTTTTCGTTAAGCTCCTTGTCGTACATAATTATTAGTCCTCCTTTAATTCTTTAATAATTGCTTCGTACTTGGAATAGTCTATTTTTTCAACAACTTCTTGTTGTTTAGGCTGTGTTTCCTGCGGATCCTCCCGCTTTTCCTCGGCGGGCGTTTCCTCTGTAACTGTTACCTCGTCTATAAACGGCTCGGCTCTAAACTGCATTTCGCCGTTGTCGTCCCTCGCTAAAATAAGCGTACCGTCATAAGCGGGGTTTTTTGTGTCGTCAAGTATACTAACCTCCCGTAAGTCTAAGTCCTCAATGTTTCGGTGTAGCATACCGTCAACAACTTTTTTGATTACGCCGTTTGGTCTGTCATAAAAGCCAAAGCTCCAACCAACAAGCTTACCGTTTTTCGCTTTTTCTTTAACTTCGTCGTCATAAATAACGGCTCTTGCGTGCAACCCTATATTATCCTCTCTCAATTCAAGGTTGCCTTGCTTTGTGCTTCCTAACTCTCGGCTCTTGTCGTGGTTAAGCAAAATTTTAACGTCGCTGTTACGCTCCAAAGCTCGCTTAAAAGCTCCTTTGCATATTCGCTCAATAAACTGTCCCATTCTGCTCCATAGTGGCTTGCTGTCCCGCTCTATTGCGTTTACATAGCCCTCTATTACCACGCTGTCGGCTCTAACGTTTACTTGCATTTACTCACCCCCTTAACCGTCGGCACTATTGCCGCTTTGTTCAAAAGCTGTGTCAATTTCTTTGTCCTCAATAACCTTTTCTATGTTTGCGTCGGTCTGTTGCGGATCCATTGTTGCGTCCATATTAGGCGTGTAATATGTACCCGTGTTAACGTCAAACAATACCGCACCTAAGCCAACGTTTACAACGTCTAAGCCCTCAACGTAATTCATATTCTCGGCTCGGCGTATTTCGTTAATTGTCATAAAGCCCGTTTCTTTCGCCGTCTTATAAGCGGCGTAACGCTCCGTTATGTTTGCTTTGACTATTTCCTTAACGTCAAACTCGAAAAAATAGCTTTTCTTTTCCGTTTCAAGCAAAAAATCACGGTTTAAAGCTGTTTCAAAAGCTTTTATAATCGGGTAAATGGCTTCTTTAAAAGTTCGCCAAAAGTCCGTCGGGTAAATGTGAAATATATTGTTAATTTCCTCTGTCAATGTGTGCTTGCTTTCGTTAAGCTGCATTTCTACGCTGCTATTGCTTGCTTCTTGAAATTCAAGCCCGTTGTTAAGCACTACAACGTTTTCCTCGTTGTTAGTGTATAGGTTTTTCCACGCTTCTTTTAAAAGGTCAATCGACGCTTGGTCTAACTTTCTTTGTGATTTAATAAAGCCCTTTTTGTTGCCGCCGCTCTTAACAAGTCCTAACTGATATGCAATAGTATTAAACGCTGTTTCAAGTGCCTTGCTTACTTCCTCCGTAACGCCTACACCCTCGGCTCCGTCCCTTGTGTTTCTTAGAAGCTTCAAAAAGTCCCACGGTCTATACTGCTGCCCCTCAACCAAAATTACATAGTCCTTGTAAATAGGTTTATAGTTTCTAAGGATAGATATATAAATGTCGTCAACGTAATAAAGCCCCGTTACGTCGTTGCGGTATCGCTCTATGTACGCATAGCCGCCCCTACCCATTAAATAGTCTGTTACCATTGCTTTTTTAAGCTGAAAAGCGTCTAATGTGTCGCCCGTATCGCCGTTTAAAATCTTAACTCGGGTGTCCTTTTCCTGCTCCTCAACTTTGCCTTTGGTGTACTTGTAAAGTTTAATCGGCATTGACGCAACCGTATTAGCTATAAAGTCAACCGCTCCGCTTACGGCGGGTATTGTCATAGCTTTTTCACGGTCTATTGGCTCATTACTAAGCAACGCCTTTAACAATACGTCGTTTACGTTGTTATACGGGCTGTATGTTTCGGTCTGCTGCTCGGACGTTGGTGTATCGTCCCTTTTCCAAAAGTTAAAAAGCCCCATTGGTTAACCTCCCCTCTTATAAAACTTGTACGGCAAAGTCAACTTGATTTAAAAATACGTCTTGTTGTAATAGATAAACCGCATTTATAAGGCTTACTACCATATCAACCTTGCCTTTGCTCTTTTTCTTATGCACATATAAATTTTTGTTGGTGTCGTATGTGCAACGGGCGTTTTGAAAATTGATTTCAAGTAATTTGTTTTCGGTATATTCAAACTCGCCCTTTAATATCTTTTCTTTTAAAAGCTTTGTCGGCGGGTGTAATACGCTGCTGTGCTGTCGGATCTCAACGCAATTATAGCCCGCTCGGTCTAATTTCTGTGCTGTGCTTAAAGCGTTCCAACGGTCATAGCCAATAGCTTGTACTTGTACGTCGTATTTTTCCTCAATGCTTAATATAAAGTCCTCAACTACGGCATAGTCTATTACTTTATCGCCGCACGCTATACATTTAAGCGTTTTTACAAGCTCCAAATAGTCCACCTTTTCGGCTTGCGTCTTTTCGCTTATTCTGCCCTCGGGAATAAAGGCTACACTATCGGCTAATATTCGGTTATCGTCGTCAACGGCTACCATTGAAACGGCTGTATTGTCGTTGCTTTCGCTTAGGTCAACGCCTAAATATACAACTCTGCCGCTCCAATCAATATTAGCAACCTTGCACGCTTGCACGTCTTTAACGTCTATATATGTTTCTGTGCCTTGTCCTTGATAGATTATGTTACAATGCTTTGTTACAAAGTTTTCCCTTGCACTCTCTACCGCTATTGCATAAGCACGCTTTTTTAATAAGTCCTCCCATATCTCGGGTATTTCCAAAGCTACGGGGTTAGCCTGCTGTAATATAAGGTCGTCCGTTTCCCAATCTTTCGTTTTGTCGGGCTCATACAACAAGCTAAACCTTGTTTCGTCCTTTTCTAAGCCGTCTAATACCTTTTTTGAATAATTAACTTCGTCCTCAAACGGGTTATCTATTGTCGGGTATTTAGTGCTTATTACAAAGCCCAATTTGTTTAATATGTTAAGCTGTCCGCTTCGCATTGCCTGTATAGCGTAACTCGTCGGCAACGCTCCCGCTTCGTCTGCTATAAAAGCGTTTGGTAGTCTGCCGTCCATACGGCTTGTTGAATAGCTAAGCGGGATATACTGTGTTTGCGTCGGCGTAAATGAAATATAATCACGCAATATTTTAAAACGCCTTGCCCCTTTAAATTCATATATGAGCGGGCTGCTTTTAATTGTTTCGCTAATCGCTTCTCGAATTTCCCGTGATAATGAACCGTCGGGGGCAACGCTATAAAACTTTGAAAACTGCGGCTCGGTTATGAATAGCAAAATAAAAATTGTCGCTATTGTATAGGTCTTAAAATTCTTTCGGCATATTTCAAGTATGCCCGTTTCGTATCGCCGCTTATTTTCGTTTTCCCTGTAAACAACGCAAAGCACCGCAATATAAAAAAACCATTGATAACCTACCGTGCACTCATAAAGCGATTTGCCCGCTTTCAAGCCTTTTGGCATTATCAATAGTTTTAATATGTTTTCAACCTGCTTTATTTTCTTTTCGCTTACTATATACTTTTTGTCCTTGCCCTCGCATATTTTCATAAAGTCCCGCATTTGCAGCTTTACATATTTGGGCGTGGTCTTTTTCCTGTAATTAGCTTTGCAAAAGTCGTATGCCTTGTTCATTCTTAATCAACGCCGTTTATAATTTTTAATAGTGGATCCTCGTTATCGTCCGTTTCCTCCACAACGTTAAAGCTCTTAATAATACGCATTAGTGTAGCTACCGTCTTGTTCGCACTATCGGTTGTCTTGTTGTACTCGGCAACGGCGGGGCTGCTATACAAATTTTTACGCCCTTTGACGTATTCCTTTGTAACTAACATTCCGTCCTCTTTCATATTCTTTTCAAGCTCGGCTAAAATGTTAAGCTGCACTTGGTAACGCTTAAAGGTAGTAAGAAAAAAGAAATTACTTTGTACGCCGCTTTCCTCGGCAATTTTAATTATCTCTTTTGCCTGTTCGTTTAAGTCTTTCTTTGGCATTTAATCACTCCTTAAATATCAAAGTCCCTTAACTCTTTGCCCGTACCGTGCATTACAAAATAAGGCATTGCTACGGCTTTGCCGTTTTCTTTAAGAATTACGCACGGCGAATTATTACCGCCTACTCCCTCGTCTTGGCTGCTTCCAAATACATAACCGTTTTCGTATTCTGTGCAACCGTCTATTGACGGCTTCAACTCTTTTGCTTTTTTTAAAGCTTCCTCGTAAGTAATCATTGTTTAACTCCTTTTTATTTCATACCTTTTGGGGTTTTTCTTACTGCTTCTTTTGCTTTTTCACTAAAGCTTAGATTATCAACCCTAACAAGCTGTGTATCGCCCGTTCTTATTGCATTATAAAGGCTCTTAGTGTTATACTTCCCGCCTACTTGTCCGTCATAATAATAAGTTTTTCCGTTTTTCTGTACAACATTAAGGACGTGCCCACTTGCTCCTCGTCCTTTCCATTGCACCCGCATTACTGCACGGGATCCGTCGCCGTATTCTTTCATTTTGCTTTCAAGTGCTTTTTGTGTAGCGTTTGGCGTTGTTCTGCCCACGTTATCGGTTTTAGCGTTCTTAAAAAAGCCTTTCCAATTATCGCCCCTCGGGGCTGTGTCGCCCTCATAAGTCGGCTGTGCGATAACGTCATAACCTCTAAATCTGCCCTCGGTTGCCACTACTGCCCTTTGGCAATTCTCGCTATACTCGCCGTAACTACCGTCATAAAACGGGTTAGCTTTCATTATTGCATTATTAACAGACATTGGACGCCCTTTTTCGCCTAAAGCTTCCTTTAGAGTATCGGGGCTTCCTGGGTTTTGGTCTAATGGGTTGTTGCCGCCGCCACCGCCGCCGCTTCCTGCTCCTCTACCTCCAAAGTGCTGCAAATCAAGTTTTAACATTTTCCTGCTCCTTTTTAAACTTCTCTGTTACCTTGTTGTCGTAATAATACGTTTCAATATCGCCGTAATCGTAATCAATTTTGCCGCCGTAAATAAGAATAGCGGACGGCTCAATTTGTCTTATCATTTCGGTTACACCGTCCCGCCATATCTGCAAAGCTTCTTTGCTCCGCTTAACGCCTATTGTGCTTATTGATACAATGCTTCCCTTTGGGATCCCTTTAAAGCAAAAGTTAAAAGTGTCCGCTTCTGCCCAACTGATAGTTGGTATAACCGTTATACCTTTGCTTTGATAATAAGCTCCTATTTGCCTGCTCCTGTATGTATTCCATATTTTCATAGGCATTGGCATATCCATATAAAGCGAAAAATCGGGGCTTAAAATGCAATCATATTCTATTAGCACGTCTATATATTTTTCGGGGTAATTCCATATACGCTCAAATTGGTAATCGTCAATATAAAAATGCACCCCTGCGTTTTTATTTTTGGTTGTCTTGGCGTAATTAAAGCCTATTAAGTCTTTAGGTATGTAATTGTTATTCCTTATAATAGGCATTTGCCAAAAGTCATTTGTTAAGCTGTCATAATCTATCAAGCCTAAGTTATAAGCGTTATTTGTCCTCATTCGCTCGTTTTCTTTTGGCTCGTCGTCCTCTATATCAAGCTCAAAATCTATTGGCTCTATGTTGTCAAAGCCAAATTCGCCCATATCAAGCGTAATTTCGGCTAATTCCTCGCTCAACAAGTCAAAGTCCCACCCGCCTAAATCGCTTAGCTTGTTATCTGCTAAAATAAAAGCTTTTTTCTGCTCGTCGGTTAAATGTGTTATTCGCCTGTATGGTATCTCGTCAAGCCCTACACGCTCGGCGGCTTCAACTCTGCCGTGCCCCGCTAAAATTACGTTGTTTTCGTCAATAATAACGGGCGGGATAAATCCAAACTCCCTAATAGAATTAACAAGCATTTCTATTTGTTTTTCGCTGTGCGTCCTTGCGTTTTTCTCGTAAGGCTTTAATTTGCTTAAAGCGATTTTCTCATTGTCTTTCATTACATTTCCTCGCTTTTACCCCTCTTTTGCCTTTTTGCGGCTTTTTCGGGGTTTTTAGGGCTTTTTTAAGCTTTTTTGCATTTTTTAGCCCTTTTTTCCAAAAAAACTTATGAAAATTATATTTTTTGTGTCCGAAGGAAGTCGGATCGTAGCCATGTCGTT
>JAZOQA010000082.1:0-2479 GCA_045655765.1 Eubacteriales bacterium
GCTGCATAATAATGTCAGTATCAACAAAAGAGTAGATAGTCCCGTTTTTTTCATGACATCCTCCTAAAAATAATTTCCATGCTTCTGTATGTAGCTTTAGAAACAAAAAGTGCGGCTACCGAAGTAACCGCACAAAAAACGCAAACTCCGATAGTCGCCAAACTATATCGATACGAAAAACACTATGTACTCACACCGAAGGAATTTGCATTTTTATCAAATTCATGGTGCAAGCACAAAAAAGGGTATACTACCCCCTTGTACAAGCGTTTTTCGTAATCTCAATATCAAATTATAGTTTGGCACTTATATTATACTACAAAATTATAAATATTTCAAGTAGTTTTATATTATTAAGTAATATAAAGACGAAAAATCCATCAAACCTTTCGTCCTTGATGGATTTCTGCGTTCTTATTCAGTTAAAGCTTCTATTGCGAGCTGCGTTCCTAACTTAAAGGCATACTCGAAGATAGCTGCTTCGGCAAGGCTCATATACTCGCTCCAACAGTCGTGGAACTTTTCGAAAACTTCCTTCTGTTCTTCGGTGAAAGTTTTCTCCAAATCCTCATGATGCCTCGCCATGTAACCGAGAAGCTCTTTCATTTCTTTGGAATTCGTTCTGCTATCCTCTTGCGGAATGATGTTTCCGTGCCATAGCTCTTTTATCATACTTTTCATAGGTTGTGCCTCCTTTTCTGTCAGCACAACAACATACCACATAAGAGAGCGGAAGTCCAGCACTTTTTCGTCGGGCGTTTTCTTTGCTTACAGCGATGCAAATTTTGCGTGGTGAGGTGATTCTCGTGCGGTCGCTGCATCAGACTTTGCTTTTTCTTCTTTTCTTCTTCGAGGCGTTTTCTTCCGTCTACTGCGCATCAATTTTTGCGTTTTAAGGAAAGGCGGTTGCATACCGCTATACGGATGCGGTATATTGCGTTAAGCTCGTCGTGTTCGCCCGACGAGTAGCAAACTAATCTCGGAAAGTATGCTATACTAACGGCAGAAGAAAAAACTCGACACGGGGTGAACCGTTTAGCCACCTGACGATATGAGTTGCGAATATATTGCTTGGTTTTGCGGTTGGAGATTTCGTCTTGACCACACCTTTGACCATCTACGGCTTCGGACTACGTGGAAACAGTGCGACGGGGAGCATCCGAAAGCATCGTTTTCGGACTTAAAAGCACCAAAAAGTCAACAAAAGTAGTCAAAAAACAACGGCGTATTTGTTCGGGACCAAGGGTAAGCAAGAAAAAACGATAAAGTATCGTTTTTTTGAAGCGTGTAACGAAAATAACGAGCCTAAGGAGCGAGGGTATCGAGCGACACGGAGGCGACTATATTTTCGGAAGGGTAGAGAAGGTTCAAGCACTTTGCTGTGTAGGAAAGTAAACATTTGAAGAAAGATGCAAAGCGAGTGTTCCTAAAAGTCATCAGGAACACTCGCTTGATTTTTATTTACATTTTTGTCCGATTCGCTCACCGCAAAGAACGACGGTTTCTTTTTCCGAGGCGGTGTTTTCCCAAAGCTCGTCGTCGAGCAAGACACGGTCCTTTTCGATGAGAAGCACGATTGTCGAGCCGCCGAATTCAAAGCGTCCCTTTTCCTCGCCACGGTGGAAGGTGCCACCCGTGTTGTTATTTACTATACGTCCGACCATCAACGCACCGACCTCGACCTGCATCACGTCTCCGAAGCTTTCGGTGTGCAGCAGGGTACATTCACGGCAGTTTTCCGTAAATACACGGCGGCTTTCAAGTGCTATGGGCTGGACTGTGTGTAAGCGTCCTTTGATGAACCTCGGTGCGTCGTGTGTGCAGCTATCAAGGTAATGATAACGGTGATAGTCGTCAACGCAAAGGCGGAACACGAGGCAGATGCCCCCCTCATAGCGAGCGGCAAGCTCCACGTCTTGTATAAGTGCTGCTGCAGTATAAGAATACCCCTTAATATCAAACGTAGCTTTGCTATCTATTTGGTATACGGAGAGCTTTGAGTCACACGGACTTATAAAAGCGTCAGCATCCATATCAAAGGGACGAAGCTCAGGACGAATACGCCTTGTGAAAAAAGCGTTAAACGAGCGAAACGGTCCCGACTCAAACTGTGAGAGGTCGATATTGTTACGCTTGGCGTAGCCCTTGATCAAGGAGCGAGAAAGACGGCTGTCCAAAAACGCTCCCGCAGCTTTAGAAAGAAAGCGGCGTGTAGCAAGCCACAACAGGGGTTTGCCAAGGGGTGAATGATAGCAAAAGCGTAAAAACCGCCCGGGATTTAAATCCGATTTTGAAACAGTCTTTCTCATACCACAAAAATATGAATCAGAATCAGCCCCGTCAGTATCACGGCGAGGGAGCTAATCAAGGCAAAGATTCCCTTGATGCCCGGCTTGGGCATTTTAAAGGGCAGAACAAACATAAGTGCCAAGAAAAGATAGCCGCCGAGCATTACGACGTTGCGTGCTACGGAATATGG
>JAZOQA010000083.1:0-8171 GCA_045655765.1 Eubacteriales bacterium
GATTTGTTTTTTGTATGTTGTATGCATAAAAAAATATTGACTTATATAGTGTTAATTTGATATTATATATATAGAATAATAAAAAATGTAAATTTATTGTTAGGAGAAGACGCTACATGTGCTCTAAAGAAGTAGTTATAAACAATCAGATTGGGCTCCGTGCACGCCCTGCAACATTTTTCATTCAGAAAGCAAACGAGTTTAAGTGCAGCATTCAGGTAGAGCGTGAAGAACGCCGTGTTAATGCAAAGAGCTTGCTCGGTGTTCTTTCGCTCGGTATTTCTCAGGGTACTGAAATCACTCTTATTGCCGACGGTGCCGACGAGGCTGATGCTGTTGAAGGACTTGGCGGACTTGTAGAAAGCGGATTCGCAGAATAACTGATTTGAAAAAACGCCGGTCAATATGGGACCGGCGCTTTTGCTTTAAAAAGAGAAAGGAGGATATGAAAATGACGGTAATCGAACGCCTGCGTGACAAGGCAAGCTCGCTTCCCCTCACCCCGGGTGTCTATATAATGAAAAACGCCGAGGGTGACGTTATTTACGTAGGCAAGTCGAAAAAGTTGAAAAACCGAGTTTCAAGCTATTTTTCCTCCTTAAATCACAGCATAAAGACTGCCAAAATGGTCAGCCTTGTGCGTGATTTCGATTATATTGTTTGCGATACGGAAATAGAAGCCTTGACGCTTGAAAACGTGCTTATAAAAAAGCACTCTCCAAAGTATAATATTAAATTAAAGGACGCAAAGTCCTATCCCTATATCAAGGTTACAGGGGAGGAATATCCACGCCTTTTTGTCACAAGAGATAGAAAAAGAGACAAGGCTAAATATTTCGGGCCGTACAGCAGCTCTGCAACAGCACACGCAGCACTTGATACGGTGGTGAGAATTTTCTCTTTGCCTACCTGCAAACGCTCCTTTCCGAGGGACATCGGGCGTGAAAGACCTTGTATATATCTTGATATGGGCAGATGCTGTGCTCCCTGCGCTGCACGCATAGATTCGGGGGAGTATAGGGAGCTTATAAGGTGTGCACAGTGGGTTCTCGCAGGTCACGTCACAGACGTTAAGCGGCGGCTTGCCTCGGAGATGGAGCGTGCGGCAGAGGAGCTTATGTTCGAGCGTGCTGCCGCCCTGCGTGACAGCATTGCGGCACTCGACAGACTCTCGGAAAAGCAAAAGGTAGTTGCCGATGCGGGTGTCAACCGTGACGTATTTGCAATTTACCTCTCCGATGTGGAGGGGGCACTTTCAGTGCTTTCCATAAGAGAGGGGGCACTTATAAATAAGAACGAGTTTATTCTTTCCTCAGCGGCTCTTGGGGGAGCTGACGATGCTATCTCCTTGATTGCGGATTATTATGAAACAGCCGGGAGCATTCCCCCTGAGGTTATGCTCGATTTTGAGCTTTCGGATGAGGAGCTTTCGTTCTTTTCCGAATATCTGACGGCTGTCGGCGGACGGAAAGTAAATGTCAAAATTCCCGAGCGGGGAGACGGACGCCGCCTTTGCGATATGGCACTTGAAAATGCCGTTGAGGCTGCACGCCAGCACAGACTCGAGGGTGAGCGTGAGGATAAGAACGTGAAAAAGCTGACGGAGCTTTTAGGACTTCCCGAGATTCCGAGGCGTATTGAGGCGTACGATATATCGAATATCGGAAGCGAGCATATCACGGCTTCAATGGTCGTTTACTCGGCAGGAAAGCTCAAGAAGAACGATTACAGAATTTTCAACATAAGGACCGTTGATGGCACAGACGATTATGCATCTATGCGTGAGGCACTTACGAGGAGGCTTTCGCACATTGGCGACGGGTCGTCATCCCTCTCGGAGACACCCGATCTTCTTTTGATTGACGGCGGTTCGGGGCACGTCGGAGTAGTCAAGGAGGTTCTCAGGAGCTTGGAGATTGAAATTCCGACCTATGGAATGGTAAAGGATGATTTCCATAAGACAAGAGCCTTGACGGACGGAGAAAGGGAGATTTCAATAGCACAGCAGACGGGTGTATATTCGTTTATTTATAATCTCCAAGAGGAGGCACACCGCTTTGCGGTGAAAAATTCAACTGCTAAAAAGCTGCGTACCCTGACACATTCGAGCCTTGAAAAAATTGAGGGCATAGGTCCTAAAAAGGCAAAGACCTTGCTCGGTGCTATGCCGCTTTCCGTAATCAGAGAGGCGAGCGTAGAGGAGCTTTTGTCTGTAAAGGGAATCAGTCGAAAGGATGCAGAGAGGATAAACGCTTATTTTAAGGAAAAGCGTGCTTTGGGAAAGAAAACCAAGAGAAAGTGAGAAATTCAAATGCCAAGAATTATAACAGGCACAGCAAAGGGCAAACGGCTTGAAACCCTCGAGGGGGAGGCGACTCGCCCGACCTCGGACAGAATCAAGGAGGCGGTCTTTTCGTCCTTGCAATTTGACCTTGAGGGCAGGCGGGTGCTTGACCTCTTTGCAGGCTCGGGTCAGATGGGGCTGGAAGCCCTGTCCCGCGGTGCTGCCAGCGTGACTTTTGTTGACCTTGCACGTGAGGCTATGGAAATCGTAAAGAGAAATGCCAAGACGACGGGCTTTTTCGACAAGTGCCGCTACTTGGTCAGTGATTACAGAAATTATATAAGAAAGGCGTCGGGCAGGGACGTCTACGACCTTGTGTTTATAGACCCGCCGTACGGAATGGAGTGCTGTCTTCTTGCGGTGCGTCATCTTGTAAAGGGCGGACTGCTTTCAAAGGGGGCTATGCTTGTGCTTGAAAGCGGAGAGGAAAGCATAGATGCCGAGGAGCTTTCCTGCTTTGAGGTTATGAAGTCAACGCATTACGGTAGAAAGACCTTTGTAAACATCTTGATTTACAGAGGTGCGGAGGAGACGGTGTGAGCAGTGTAATTCTCCCGGGCAGCTACGACCCTGTGACGCTCGGTCATCTTGAAATTATAAAGCGTGCGGCAAGCACCTTTGACGAGGTGTACGTCGTTGCATTTGTCAATCCCGAAAAGATCTATACCTTTTCGGTCGAGGAGCGTGTGAAAATGCTCATTCTTGCAACGGAGGGGCTTGAAAACGTGCTTGTCAGCTATTCTGACGGCAGAGTAGTCGATTATATGCGTGAGCACGGAATAGAAAAAATAGTAAAGGGCTACCGAAACGAGGCTGACCTCGAATGGGAAAGGCGGCAGGCGAGGTACAATTTTGAGCACGGCGGATATGAAACGGAGCTTTGGCTTGCCTCTCCCGAAATGAAAAATATAAGCTCAACTGTCGCACGTGAGGCGTTAAGCAGAGGGGACGACCCCTCGGAGCTTTTACCCGAGGCTGTTTTTAGGTATCTTAAAAACAGAGAAAAAGTTTGACAGATTGTAAAAAAAGAGGGTCTCATTAAGAATCCAATAAAATCAAGGGAAAAGAAGGAAAAATACAGTGAGATTTATAATTTCGGCGGATTCTTAATGAGAACACACCCAGGGGCAAGAGAATTTAGAGCAGAAACCGTCGTTCTCGACCCGAAGACGTATACACATACGTTGAGAGGGAGAGAGCGAAGATAGAATAAAAAACAATAAAAAAGCGAGGAAAACCGTAGGTTTTCAACCTCAAAATCAATGAAATAATCGCAAAGCAAAAGTGGAGGCACCGTTTACAATGTCTCCACTTGTTTTTATTCGGTTATCCCTGAATGCGACAGCCCCTTTAAATTTTATCGGTTAATCCTCGTAGTCCTCAAATCCAAAGTCCTCTGCCGTAAGTGAGAGTGAGGCGAGGTCCTTTTCCAAGCTTTCAAGCAAGAGATCGCAGAGCGATTTTGAAAGCTTTGTGGCGGAATCTACGGCGTAGTTGCCCTCAATGGTGGTGTAAAGGTAGCTAAGGCTGTACGCTCCTTTAAGATATTTTTCAGCAGTAATAATGCCGCCCATAGTACCGTCCGAGTGAGATTTGTAATCCCAGGGATAAGTACCGAGCGTGCCCTTATTAAGAGTGAGGTTGAACGTGTAGAGGACGGTGTCCTCCTCGGTGACGGTGAGGGTCAATTCTATTTTTGTACTCGAAATGCGTGTGGCTGATCTCGTATACTTTACGCCGTCATCCTCACCTTCACCCAGTGTGATTTTATAAAGACCGTCCTCGGTGCCGCCGTTTGACTGTATATAGCTGTCTAAAGACTCGTAGCTCTCCTCCATATTGTCGCACGACACCAGAAGCATAAATATGCTTGATATAATAATTAGGACGGAAAGAAGCTTTTTCATACCTTGCTTTTCTCCTTGATTTGTTGTTTTTCAGCAAAAAAATTGTAACACAAAAGGGGACTTTTGTCAAGGAATTTTTAAAAATTCAGGACAAGGGGGACTTTTCTCTTGCTTTCTTACTTGACAAACTCTGTCATTTATTATATAATTATTAATTAGGAAATAATTTATTTATATAAAAGAGGACACTAAAATGCAACAAAGAATCGAAGAACTTAAATCGAGCTTTGCCACCGCTATAAACAGTGCGCTTGACGCTGATTCGCTTGAGGCTCTCAGAGTTGAATATCTCGGCAAAAAGGGATACGTTGCAGAGCTTATGAAGGGCTTGCGTGACGCTGCGGATAAGAAGAGTGCAGGTCAGCTCATCAACTCTCTTAAATGCGAGGTTGAGGCAGGCATTGCGGATAGAGTGGAGGCAATAAAGGAGGCTGAAATTGCCGCCCGTGTCAGAAATGCAAAGAAGTATAACCCCACTCTTATTACAGAGCGTGAGTTTGGCTCGTATCACCCCATCACCCTTGCCACCCGTGAGGTTGAGGAGGTGTTTATCAGTATGGGCTTTACTATTGAAAACTACAATGAAATCGTTGATGATTACCAGTGCTTTGAGGCACTTAATATCCCCAAGCACCACCCTGCACGTGATATGCAGGACACGTATTATCTTGACAACGGTCAGCTCTTGAAGACTCATACCTCTGCTGCACAGAATTACATTATGAAGAAGTACGGAGCACCCCTGCGTGCGATATTCCCCGGACGCTGCTTCAGAAACGAGTCCACCGACGCCTGCCACGAGAACACGTTCTTCCAGATGGAGGGTATGATGATTGATGAAAACATCTCCATCTCCAACCTCATCTACTTTATGAAGACTATGCTTTCAGAGGTGTTTAAAAGAGACGTAAAGGTCAGGCTTCGCCCTGGATTTTTCCCCTTTGTCGAGCCGGGCTTTGAGCTTGATATAAACTGTGAAATCTGCGGCGGTGCGGGCTGTCCGTCCTGCAAGAACTCGGGCTGGCTTGAGCTTTGCCCCTGCGGAATGATTCACCCCAACGTATTAAAAGAGGGCGGAATTGACACGGAGAAGTATACGGGCTTTGCCTTTGGTCTTGGACTTACACGTCTTGCAATGATGAAGTACGGCGTAAAGGACATTCGTGACTTCAACAGCGGAAGCCTCAAGGCTCTCTCGCAGTTCAAGTCGATTTAAGGGAGGTATAGAACTATGCTCTTATCAATGAATTGGATTTCCGACTTTGTTGACCTTTCGGGGCTTGACAAGAAGGCTCTTATCCGCAATTTTACACTCTCGACCGCAGAGGTTGAGGATATTATAGTAAAGGGCGAGAACGTGAGCGGCGTCGTCGTTGCAAAAATTCTCTCCGTTGAAAATCACCCCGAATCAAAGAAGCTTCACCTGCTCAAGGTGGACAAGGGTGACGAGGTTGTTGACATCGTTTGCGGTGCACCTAACGTCAGAGAGGGAATGAAGGTTCCCCTTGCTACTGTCGGCGGTACAGTTGGCGAAATCACTATAGCTCCCCGTAAGGTTGCGGGCTTTACGTCCTACGGTATGTGCTGCTCGGAGGCGGAGCTTGGAGTAAGCGACGACAACTCGGGTCTTTGGGAGCTTGACGACTCGCTTGAGGTCGGCACGGACATAAAGACTGTGTACGACATCGACGACATCATTTTTGAGGTTGACAACAAATCCCTCACAAACCGCCCCGACCTTTGGAGCCACTACGGTATGGCAAGAGAGTTTGCAACCCTTACGGACAGACCCTTAAAGGCCCCCACACTGACAGACGTGTCGGCTTATTCCTCGCTTCCCGAGGTTGCAGTAGAGGTGAAGAACACCGACCTCGTGTGGAGATATTCGGCAATCAAGGTCGAAAACATCACGAGAAAAACAAGCCCCGTGAATATGCGTATCCGCCTTTACTACTGCGGTTCCCGTGCTATTAATTTCCTTGCGGACCTCACCAACTACGTAATGATGGAAATAGGTCAGCCTATGCACGCCTTTGACCTTGCAAGGGTTGACAAAATTGAGGTTCAGACGTTCCCCACTGCAAGAAAGTTCACTACTCTTGACGGCGTTGAAAGAACGCTTGACGAGAATATGCTTGCAATAACCTCGGGCGACGAGCCTGTTGCGATTGCTGGCGTTATGGGCGGTGACGCATCGAAAATAGAGGACACGACAACGTCGCTTCTTCTTGAGTCTGCGACCTTTGACGGCGTTTCTGTAAGAAAGACTACGACGCGCCTCGGACTTCGTACAGATGCATCGATGAGATATGAAAAGATGCTTGACCCCGAGCTTTGCCGCCTTGCGACAGAGAGGCTTCTGTGCCTGCTCTTTGAGTGTGACGGCGGCGCACGTGTCATATCCTCGTTCACCGACAGGTACGTAAGGCGTTACCCAAAAATAACCCTCTCCTTTGACAAAAGATACGTAAATCGTTACACGGGTATAGAGATTTCTAACGAAAGAATAGTAAAGACCCTCACTGCACTCGGCTTTGAGGTGGATAATTCGGGTGATGATTTCACCGTGACCGTGCCCTCGTGGCGTGCGACCAAGGACGTTACCATAAAGGCTGACATCATTGAGGAAATCACACGTATATACGGCTATGACAACTTTGAAATAAAGACCTCACCAAGCCCCCTGCGTCCTGTAAGATGCGAGGTGCGTAAGTCCGCTGAAGACAGAATGAAGGACGTTCTTGTAGGCAACTACCGTCTGCACGAGGTGCATTCGTATATTTGGTCCGATTCAAAGAGAAATGCGGAGCTTGGCATAAAGACCGAGGACAACGTACGGGTCATCAACGCTCAGACCCCCGACCACGCATATCTGCGTCGCACTATGATTCCCACACTCCTTTCCTTTGTAAAGGAGAATAAGTCCTATTCCGACAGCTTCGGAATATTTGAAATAGGACACGTTGTGGACGGTCTTCGTGAGGACGGCACGTGCAATGAAAAGAACAAGCTCGGTGTTGTGCTTTATTCAAAGACCGAGAGCGAGGAAGCGCTTTTCCTGCGTGTAAGAGACATTGCTCTTGAGCTTGTTTCGGATATTCTGCATAGACCCGCATCGTTTGTAAGCATAGAGGCAAGATACGACTTCTGCCACCCTGTGAACAGCTTTGCCGTGCTTGCCGACGGTAGTGAGGTCGGAATTATAAGCGTTCCTCACCCCACCGTTCTTACAAACGTGGACAAGAAGTGTGCGGTAAGCTTCCTTGAAATTGAAACGGAGAGCTTCTCTTGTGTAGAGCGTGGCTCAGCAAAGTACCGTGAGCCGTCCAAGTTCCCCGAAATCGACATTGATATGACCTTTAATGCAAATGCCTCGGAGCTTGTATTTGACTCCGTTTCGGCAAAAGCAAAGACGGCGGCGGGTGGTATTCTTGCAGACGTGCGTGTTGCCGACATCTATGACGAGGGTGAGGGCAGAAGTGCTGTGACGCTTCGCTTCTCCTTTGTTTCAAACGAGCGTACGCTCACAAAGCAGGAGCTGTCCCCGATTGTTGACTCTATCGTTGCTTCTCTTGTAAGCGAGGGTCTTACAGTTAAGGCTTAAAGTTTAAAAGAAAAAAACGCAACAGGGGCTGTCGCATTTAGGCATAACCGAATAAAAACGAGTGGAGACATTGTAAACGGTGCCTCCACTTTTGCTTTGCGATTATTTCATTGATTTTGAGGTTGAAAACCTACGGTTTTCTCCATTTAAATTAGGTTTTTATTCTATCTTCGCCCTCTCCCTCTCAACGTATGTGTATACGTCTTCGGGTCGAGAACGACGATTTCTCCTCTAAATCCGCTCGCCCCTGGGCTGTCGCATTTAGGCATAACCGAATAAAAACGAGTGGAGATGTTGTAAAATAAGCATCTCCACT
>JAZOQA010000084.1:0-17217 GCA_045655765.1 Eubacteriales bacterium
GATTTCTCCTCCAAATCCCCTCGCCCCGGGCTTCCGTATTTGGGTATAACCGAATAAAAAACGAATAGAGGCATTGCAAGTTGCAGTGCCTCATTTTTTCTTTGCTTTGATTTGATTTATTTCAAGGTGGAAAATCTACGATTTTCTTCACGTTTATTTTAAGTTTTTTATTCTATCTCCGTTTTCTCCCTCCGTCGTATTTATATACGCCTCTCGGTCAAAACCGAAGATTTCTCCTCCAAATCCCCTCGCCCCGGGATTTCGTATTTGGGTATAACCGAATAAAAAACGAATAGAGGCATTGCAAGTTGTGATATGCACCCCAAAAGTTAGACACTTTTGGAGGTGCATATCATTGTAGTGCCTCGTTTTGTATAACAAAAGACAGAGAATTTTTACGTTCTCTGTCTTTTTACTTTTTATGCTTTTTTATCAAGTGCTGTTTTAATCATTTGGTTTACAGCGGAGCGAATTGCAAGCATTTCCTCCTCCGAGTGGGCACAGCGCTTAAAGGTTATAGGCTCGCCGAGCACCTGCTCTATGGCAGCTACAACCTCGGCGTGGGAATAATAACGCTCTGCAAGCTTCATAGCACGGTAGTCCTGCAAAGCCTCCTCAAGAGTAAGCATACGAATAGATTCAAGGGGTGTGCCGTCCTGCCCGGGATACACAACGAAGGTGTCACCTGCAGGAACCCAATCCTCACCGCCAAGGTCGATAAAGGGATTTATTGCATCTCCCGATGCACGGTTGTTGTAATAGTTGTAGCCCCAATGTAGAAAGCCCGTTATGTTCTCATATTTATATAGCTGGAAGCCGAGCGAGCGGGTACGCCACGACGGCATAGCAACGTAGCAGTTCGTATAATCCACAAGCTCACAGCAAGCGTAATAAATCCAAAGGTCGGGAACGTTTGCTTCTATAAACGGCATTGCGTGAGTAGTGGTAGGAACAGGGTTGGCAAGCACACCCAGCTCATAAAACTCGAAATCGGAAAGTGCGTCTATGGTTTTATAGTCCGAAATAAGGTCGAAAATAGCTTCCTTGGCCGCCTTGTAGTTATCCAACGTTTCGAGTGTAGGCTCGTCGGAAATATGGAAGATACAGCGTTTGTCATCTCCTCTTTTCTTCATATGAGAAAGGAACGCAGGAATAAGTTCACGAAGAAAGTCGATATATTCGGGATCTGTTGCTCCGGTTTCCCAACCGAAGATACGCTTGTATTCCCCGTCCACATTCGCATAAACGTGGGCGGAGCGTTCAACACTGTGCTGCTGGAAGAAGTGCGAAATCTCAAAGTATTTGACACCGCACCTATCGCACATATCCACCCATTTGTCAACGAGAGAAAAATCAAACGAATACTTTCCGCCCGTAAGCTCTACTCTCACGAGCTGTGCGGGATTACGGTAGAACGGATTTGATACATTTAAAAACGGAGTCAGAAGCGAAGTATAAATCACGTTTCTGCCTCGCTTCACCGCAAGGGATATGAAGCTCTCCATTATCTCAAAGTGACGGTCGGAGTATACCTCAAGGTTGTAATATGACGCAATGCAATCCGGATAGAACCACTGCGTAAACATCAGCTCCTCGGCAGGAAGATCTGCGGAGATGACATTGATGGTGACGGAATTCTCGATGTCTGCTTGAGTGCTGTAGGATGAGGAATCCTCGTTTGCTATTTTCGCATCGTCTATCGAAAGAGCGATGGTAAGCGAGCTTTCACCCGAGTATCCCTTGGGAATCTCAACATCCACCCAGATGGAACGGAGCTTGTCACGTGAGGGACAGATTCTGCCATCGTAGCGAAGCGGTGTCAAAAGGTCGGGATATACCCCGGGAGTTGTGCGAAGATATTGGCTGTCGTATTCACCAGGCTTTACGGGTCTGTCTACGGGGACTATCCTCACATCGCGAAGAGTTGTATACTCTGCAAGCTCACCGCGAACAGAAACAGAGACATAAGGTCTTGCTGAGATAAACTTTGGTCCCTCGTCCACGTAAAGGAGCTGGAAGGAGAGAACCTCACCACCGAGAGCGACAAGCTCCTTACACTCAGTGAAGTTGTCAATCTTTTCATCTATAAACGCTTTGATTTGTGATGAAACAATTTTGGTTTTAAGCATTTTAAATCACCTCTTTTAAATGTTTTAAAAATTAAAATAATTCTTTGCGTTTTCGTAAGCTATGCCCTTTACTATTTTTTCAAGGGCTTCAAGATTTGCAGGGTATTCACCGTCCTCGACCCACTTGCCAATGAGGTTGCAGAGTATGCGTCTGAAATACTCGTGGCGTGTGTAGGAAACGAACGAGCGGCTGTCGGTGAGCATTCCAACGAAGCGGGAGAGCATTCCAAGGTTTGCAAGTGCCTGCATCTGTGCCTCCATTCCGTCACGCTGGTCGTTGAACCACCAGCCCGAGCCGAACTGAATCTTGCCCGGGGTGGGCGCCTTCTGGAAATTGCCGAGCATTGTTCCGAGAGTATAGTTGTCCTTGGGATTCAAGGTATAAAGAATAGTCTTCGGGAGAATGTCCGCATACTCGAGCTTGTTCATAAACAAAGAGAGCTTTTCAGCAATTTCAAGGTCGTTTATGGAGTCGAAGCCCGTATCGGGGCCGAGCTTTTCGTACATTCTTCTGTTGTTGTTACGGAGTGCACCGATATGAAGCTGCATTGCCCAGCCGCGCTTGGAATATTCCTCCGCACATATTGCAAGCATTGCAGTCTTAAAGGAATCCGTTTCCTCCTCGGTGAGGGTCTCGCCGGCCATACGCTTATTAAAGGCAGCCTCGGGGTCGCCCTCGGCAAAGGGGACGTACTCGAGTGCGTGGTCGGAGAGGCGGCAGCCGTAGGAGTCAAAGAATGCAATTCTTTCTTTAATCCACAAGACAAGCTCACCGTAAGAGGAAACACCTATCTGCCTGATATAAGGAATAAAGGTTTCCTTTGCTATTTCAACAGCCTTGTCAGGACGGAACGTGGGAAGAATCTTGACCTCAAAATCACGGAGTGCCTTGTGGTATTCGAGAGTGTCGGCGGGGTCGTCGGTGGTGCAAACGACCTTGACGTTCGACCTCTTTATAAGATTTTTTGCGGAATATTCGGGCAGAGCGAGCAGCTCGTTGCACTTGTTCCAAATTCTCTCACAGCTCTGCTCGTTCAGCTCCTCGGAAATTCCGAAATATCTTTTAAGCTCAAGGTGAGTCCAGTGATAAATGGGGTTGCCTATAAGCAGGGGCAAGGTCTTGGCAAATGCCAAGAACTTTTCGTAATCGGGAGCCGAGCCCGTTATATATTCCTCGTCAACACCGTTTGTTCTCATCTGACGCCACTTATAATGGTCGCCGCCAAGGAAAAGGTCGTATGCGTTTTTGAATCTGTAATCCTCTGCAATCATTTTTGGAACAAGGTGACAGTGATAGTCTATAATGGGCATATCCTTGACTAATGAATAAAGCTTTTTTGCTGTTTTCGTTTTAAGCATAAAGCTTTCGTTTACAATATTTTGTACGGGCATTTTTTCTCTCCTTTTACTTAAATATTTAAATAAATTATATTCTTTTTTCAATAAAAAGTCAAGCACTTGACAAATAATATGGCGAAAATGCGTACGATTTTAAGAAAAAGCACAAAAAAGTGAACAATTTAATTATTTATTCGAAAATCTTTTCAAAAAAACATATTGAAAACGGGCGAAATGTGTGATATTATTATTATGTAATTTTAATACGGAGGATATTTGAATGAGTATCAAAATCGGAATTTTCGGCTACGGAAATCTCGCACGGGGAGTTGAGTGTGCCGTTAATGCAAGTCCGGATATGGAGCTTGTCGCAGTATTTACAAGAAGAGACCCTGCTGCTTTGAAAATCGCAACTGAGGGTGTCGGCGTATACCGAGCGGACGACGTGCTTTCTATGAAGGGGAAAATCGACGTTATGGTGATATGCGGCGGAAGTGCGACAGACCTGCCCGAGCAGACGCCCGCTTTGGCAGAGCATTTCAACGTAATAGACAGCTTTGATACTCACGCAAAAATAGCTGAGCATTTTGACAAGGTGGACAAGGCGGCAAAGGTCGGAGAAAAGGTCGCTCTGATTTCGGCAGGCTGGGACCCCGGAATGTTCTCCCTTAACAGACTTTATGCGGCGGCGGTGCTTCCCTTCGGACGTGACTACACGTTTTGGGGCAAGGGTGTCAGCCAAGGTCATTCCGATGCTATAAGACGCATAGAGGGTGTTGCCGATGCAAAGCAGTACACCATCCCAAGGGAAGCGGCACTTGATGCCGTAAGAAGTGGAAAATGCCCCGAGCTTACAACGAGAGAAAAGCATACCAGAGAGTGCTACGTAGTAGCAAAGGACGGTGCGGACCGTGAGCGAATCGAGCGTGAAATCAAGACTATGCCGAACTACTTTGCGGACTATGATACTACTGTAAATTTCATCACCGAAGAGGAGCTTCGCCGTGAGCATTCGGGAATTCCGCACGGCGGCTTCGTTATAAGAACGGGAAGCACGGGAATAAACGGCGAAAACAAGCACGTCATAGAATACAGCTTGAAGCTTGATTCTAACCCCGAGTTCACAGCCTCTGTTGTCACAGCGTATGCAAGAGCCGTTGCAAGGCTGGCAAAGGAGGGAGCTTTTGGCTGTAAGAGCGTATTTGACGTTCCGCCCGCATACCTTTCGGAAAAATCAGCACTTGAGCTTATGACAAGCATACTTTAATAAGAGACTTTCGTATTTGGGCATAACCGAATAAAAAACGAAATGAGGTACTGTAATTTACAGTACCTCATTTTTCTTTGCTATGCTTTAATTTATTTCAAGTTGGAAAGCTTGCGGTTTTCTTCCTGTTTTTAGAGTTTTATTCTGTCTGCATTTTCTCCTCCGACGTATTTATATACGCCTCTGTGGTCGAAACCGAAGATTTCTCCTAAAAATCCGTTTGCCACAACGAAAGCACAAGGCTTGCGTCTTAGTATTTAATCCACAAGGCTTTTCGTATTGCCCTTGGAGAACAGTCTGTAAACAAACAGTGTTATGCTTGCCGCCAACCAACCGACAGGCATACTGTAAACTATGGGAATAAACGTGTTGGAAATGAAATTAGCCATTATATACAGGTAAAGCTGTCTTACTCCGACGAACGAAGAAATCATAATTAACATAGGCACCTTGGAATTTCCCTCTCCACGCAGTGCCGCCACCATAACCTGGTTGTAGCAGCAAACAAGATACGTCGGGGTCACCCAATAAACCACCTTGAGTGCAAGGGAAACGATAGCGGGTGAATCGTTAAAGAACGCAACGGCATAAGGAGCAAAAATCATAAGAGGAATCATTATAACCCCCGATGCGACAAGCGAGAGCAAAAGCGAGACACGCTCGCCGCTTCTTGCACGCTCAGGCTTGCCTGCTCCGAGATTCTGACCGACGAAGGTTGTGGCCGCTATGGCAATAGTCTGCATAGGCAAAAGCAGAAATTGGTCGAGCTTATGGAACGTGGTCCACGCACCCATACCGTCACTTCCAAAATAATTTATATATCCTTGAACGAATATGTTTGAAAAGCTTGTAATTGCCATTTGTATAGCTGCGGGAATTCCAACCGAAACAATCTTGCCGAGCATAGAAAAATCGGGAACAAGCTTTCTAAACGAAACCCTGACAGGCAGTCTTGTAAAGAACAGTACAAGAAAGACGCAAACAGCGGAAACTCCCTGTGAAATTATAGTCGCATAAGCCACTCCGGCGACACCCATGTTAAATTTTATCACGAAAACGAGGTCCAAAACGGTATTAAGCACAGCAGAGACGACAAGGAAGTAAAAGGGTCTTTTGGAGTCGCCTATGGCACGCAAAATACCCGCACCCATATTGTATAAAAGCAACCCTGATATGCCCGCAAAATATATAGTCAAATATGTCTTTGCCTCCGGAAATACGGATTCCGGCGTGTCCATCAAGCGTAAAAAGAACGGTGTTCCAAAAACACCAATCAGAGTAAAGACGACGGAAAAAACGAGAGTGAGAATAACGGACGTATGCACACCGGTGCTTACTCTGTCATTTCTTCTTGCTCCGTAGCACTGTGATATTACAACGCCCGCACCGCTGGCAAGCCCTGTGAAAAAGCCGATGAGCATATTTATAATAGGTCCGACTGAGCCTACGGCAGAATACGCTCTGTCATTTACAAAATTGCCGACGACCCACGTATCAACGGTATTGTAAAGAAGCTGAAACACGTTCCCCAAAAGGAGGGGCAGAGCAAACGTTATTATATGTCTGTATATAGAGCCACTCGTCATATCAACGTGTTTTTTTTGAATTAGCTTCGGCTCCTTTGCTTGTATCATTTTTTCTTTTCCCTTTCAAAGCAAAGGTGTAATTTTTGAATTTTCATCAAAATCACACCAATCTTTATATTTTATTATGTCGAAAAATTACCGTATTATATCTAAAAATCAATCCCTGTTTTCTGCTCGTATAAAAACGCCCTGCCCTCTGATCCGACACGCTTGACAAGTCCAAGGGTTTGAAGGAGTGATATGGTATTGTGAGTTCTTCTTGAATCAAGCTTTATAAGCCTTGACAAATCCGAAGCGGTAAACCGTCTGCCAAGCTCCTTTGGAATAAAGCACCTGTAATCCTCACGGCAAAAAAGTAGCATTTCTTTTAAAATCCTCGACGGAATTACGTCGAGGGCTCGGTCCCTTTTGCTTGATTTCGATGTCGTTTTATAACGGTACTCCTCGTATTCGAGAAATATAATTTTTACACGCAAATTAGGGTGTAAAATCAAATCGGAGAGCTTATAAAGCTCGCAAGCGGCAAAGTTTATTGTGTGGTGTAGAGGACTCTTCTTGCCAAAAAGTGCCTCACCGCTGCTTTTGTCTATATAATTTATATATCTTGCTCCGACAAGAGGCAAAACTACCGTAACACGCCCCTCTGCCAAAAATCTATCAAGCTTCGGCTTTAGCTTTTCAAAGGAGCGAGTCTGTATTTCCCAAATCCCGTCGGCATTTTTTACGTCGGCAACAAATCCGAGATATTTCACCTCGTGCATAGACGAGTCGGGCTCTACGTAATGCTTTAATATCTTGTGCGTAAGCTTTTCTGAAAGCGTACCTATGCCCGTCCCCGACGGGCGGTCAGAAATCACAGCAAGACGAGCCGCCAGAAAGCGTGCTTCACTACTCATAAAAATAACCTATATAAAAGCCTTTGGAGAGTTTAACGGTCATTTTCGCAACCGTTAAATACGCCGTTTACAAGTGCGTTACGTGAGACGTAGGCGGCACTCGTGTCCATATTGCATTCAAGCCGCACAAGCGGAAGATTGCCGAGCACCTTGTCCATCAAAGCCATAGATTTTATTGCACTTATGCGGTCCTTTGGCTTATATACCTGAACGGCAAGGCGTGTGAGGGCTTCGGACTTTGAAATTTTGTACGCCTTATTTTCTACCCCTCGTTCAAGAAACGCAACACCTCCGATTTCGGCACTTTCATATATGCCGTACCTCTCCTTGCCTCTCCACGGAGTTCCGCAAGCGTAGAATTTGCCGTCCTTGTATCTTATCACGGGCTTGTCGCCGTTCAAGACGTGACACTCTTGCTCAAATTCGGAAAGCCAAAGGCGGGTGTGAGTGGTTTTGCCTACTCCGCTTTTTGCGGTGAATATATACGCTTTGTCGCCGTACTTGATTACAGAGCCGTGGAAAACGAACGCATCGTAGCGAGGAAGAATTTCCGCAATTTTACGGTATGCAACAATACTCTCAAAATACGCATCAGGGGCTGAAACCTCGGAGACAAGATGCTCCGCTTCAATCTCCTCATCGCTCACCGAAACGGTAAATTCGGGCGTTCGGTCTGTCAAATAATCCTTTGCGAATTCGTAGAAATAAGTATATTTGTTTTCAATTCCGACGGTAATTCCGCCAATGTCGATAGTCGTCATACTTCCACCTTAAATCAGTTCGGTTATATCCTAATAATACATTTAGTATATACGTATGATAGAAAATATCAACGAGCCGCACCTGTTAAATATGTCAAAGAGATTTGATAATTTTCTAAAATTTCCCATATATACTGTTGCAGGATTTTTGCAATTAGAGCAAATTAAATCGCTTTTAGCTTCCATTTTATTCTTCAATATCTAAAATTTTATCGATGGCTTTTTGAAGCTCCGGGTTATCCGAGTAGGCTTTAAGAAGCCTTTTTTGTTTTTCCTCGGAAATACCTATATGGAAATCTAATTTTTTTGGTGTAGATATCAGACCCAGAATATAATCAGCTGATACGTTATAAAAATGTGCAAATTTTTTAGTCCATTCTGACGGCAAATCAGTCTCACCGTTTTCGTATCTTCTGTATTGCGTAGGCTGAAGAAAAAATATTTTTGCAACTTCTGCTTGCGTTAAATCTTTGTCTTCTCTTAAATCACGAAGTCTGTTTTTATATCTTTCCATAATACCCTCCAATATTATTCTATAAAAAAACACAAATTTGTGTTAGCTTTCGCACAAAAAAGTGTTATTTTGGTTGTAATGTCACACGAATATGTGTGTAAATCATAAGAAGAAAAACAGAAAAATTGCAAGATTCAAGGCAAAACCCAAGGCAAAACGAACATCTAAAGGTGTTTTTGAAGAGGTTATAGAGATAATTTCCCGATATTTTTCTTTTTTTGCTTCGAGTGTCTTATTCGGAATAATAATTGCTGTGATGTGAAAAAATAAACGGGAAAAAATGAAAACAAAAAATACATTTTCACATATTTTCTTCATTATTAAATACGCAAAAAAACGGCTTGGTCCGACAAAGAAAAGAGATAAAAAATGAAAAGAAAACTAATCACATCTATATTCGCTCTCCTGACACTCATATCCATAACGACGGTTTCGATAAATGCAAGCTTCGGCACGGGCACGTCCGTAATTGCAAGGGACGTGACTCTTATTAAAACGGGGATTTGCGGCAAGCAGATCTCCTTTACCGACTCCGACTTCAAATCAGCACTCGGTGTAACAGATTTTAAAAAAATCACCGTAGAATCCCTCCCCGACAAAAATTCGGGCACGCTGATTTACGCAGGCAGACGAATGAAAGAGGGTCAGAGTATAAAACGAAGAAACATTCCGCTTCTTGCGTTTCTTCCCTCCTCTGCGGACGTAACGGAGGCACGCTTCATCTTTTCTATGTCTGGTGTCGGTGGCGGAGAGCCGATAGAGTGCATTTTACGGTTTAAGCCAACCGTAAATATGGCTCCTACGATTGAGGGTGCCGGCACGCTGAGTGCAAAAACGCAGGAAAGCGTCTCCTTGTTCGGAGCCTTTGTAGCAAAAGACCCTGAGGGTGACGCTTTGGAATATATGACGGTAAGCTATCCAAAATATGGTAGTCTTGAATTAAAGAACGACGGCAGCTTCGTTTACACTCCAAAGAACGGATTTAGAGGAAAGGACGAGTTTTCTTGTATTGTAAGAGACGAGTGGGGCAACTGGTCGGAGGCAAAATCGATTGCGGTTAAGGTAGAAAAAAGAGCAAGCGAAACCGTTTTTTATGATATGAAGGAAAGGAGAGAGTACGGAGCGGCATTGATTATGGATTCGCTCGGTGCTATGGGCGGAACCGTCCAAAACGGCGTTCTTTGCTTTATGCCCGACGAAAAAATGACACGGGCGGAATTCTTACGTGCCGCTATGCTGTCGGCGGGAATGCTGCCCGAGCATCAAAGCGTCTCGTTCTTTGATGACGACTGCGATATCCCCGATGAGCTGCGACCGTTTGTCGCATCGGCTGCAAGGCACGGTGTTGTAAACGGCGAATTTGACAGGGGCGGACTTTACTTTCGGCCAAACGAGCAAGTAACCGTGTACGAGGCGGCGAAAATAGCAGCAACACTTGCTCATCTTGACAAATCAGGGGAGGCATCTGAGTATTTGGATTTTGGAGATGCTCCCGTTTGGGCAAGAGATGCCCTCTTTGCAATGTACACCCTTGGAATTATCGAGCCTGATTCACAAAGGGTAACAGACACCTTAACACGGGCAGAGGCTGCTGTATTTCTTGCAAAGCTGTCAGCTATTTTATAATAAAATTGTATGCACCGCAAAATTCAAACGTTTTTGCGGTGCATACTTTGCTTAATATAAATTTTATTTTTCCTTTTCGGTTATTGCTATCATACGGGCAATTTCCTTTGGCAAATCCGACGGGGTGACTCCGTAGGTAGAAAGCTCCCCTGCAAGGCTGTCCCCCGCCGCACCGTGATAATATACACCGAGGGCTGCGGCTGTAATCGGATCTATTCCCTGTGCGGCAAGCGAAGCAATAAAGCCTGCAAGCACGTCTCCCGAGCCAGCCTTTGCAAGGGCGGACGAGCCGCTTGAATTAATGAAAACCTCCTTGCCGTCTGTTACTATAGTTCCCGCCCCCTTTAAGACGAGAACGCATTTGTTTTCAGCCGCAAATCTTATGGCAATGCCGAGTCTGTGACGCTGAACCGTGGCAACGTCGTTGCCCGAAAGCCTAGCAAATTCAAGCGGGTGAGGAGTCAGAATAACGGGTCGGCTTGCGGACTTGATTTTAGCAAGCGGAGATTCGCCCTCCGAGAGTGCATTTATCGCATCGGCGTCAAGTATAAGAGGTCCGCCCTCCGTCATAAGAAGCCCTTCTACAAGCTGTAAAAGCTCAGTTGTGTTGCCCGAGCCTGAGCCTACAAGCGTTGCACTGTGACGTGAGGAAAGCGCAGAGGCATCCTCAATAGCCTTGGTTGAATTGAAGCTTGTCTTTTTATATATCACCTCGGGAAATTCTCTTAAAAAACCATCTATAAGCGTCCCCTCCCCAAGGAACGTAATAAGCCCCACTCCGCCTCGGAGTGCCGCCTCAAGGGTAAGTCTACCCGCACCTTTGAAGCGTTCACTTCCCGTTATCAGAAGGAGCTTTCCAAAGGTGCCCTTGTTGGAGTTTGATTCCCTTTTCGGAAGATGCGTTCTTGCAAATTCACTATCAACGAGGTTATATTTGAAATCAAACGCCCCCTCAAGCTCCTCTCTCGGAAGTCCGAGGTCGTCAAAAATTATTTCTCCGACAAAAGAGCGTGCGGGATAAGAAACTATGCCGGGCTTTATAAATGAAAGCGCAACGGTTGCGTGCATTGAAGGGGCAGAGATGTCCACGCTTCCGTCATCGGCATTCACTCCCATAGGAACGTCAACGGCAATCTTTTTTGCCCCCACCGCTTGGCTTACTACTGTGGCAAGCTGCTTGACAAGCTCCGGAATTTCGCCTCTGAACCCTGTTCCAAACACCGCATCTACTATACAGTCTGCACTCTTTATTTGAGTTTTCTGCTCACAGGAAAGCGAAAGATTCTCAAGCTCTCCCCCTTTTTCTTTATATAGGTCAAGAAAATGCCTGCCCTCGGCGGTGCGTTGCCCTTTTGAAAAGACGTCAAACACCTTTACCCGAAAGTCACCCATAAGACGTATTGCGGCAGCATAGCCGTCTGCACCGTTATTTCCGCTTCCTGCTAAAATAATGACAAAGGCTCCTTTTTCTGTATATGAGCGTACGGTCCTTTCAACCGCCGCACCGCTGCGGTCAACAAGCTCAGTTAGCGGCGTGCCAACTTTTTTCTCGGCATATTTATCTATTTCAGAAATAAGAATCGAGTGAGCAAGCTTCATTATGTTATATCCTTTCTTTGAAGTTTTAGTTAAATTGTATCACATTTTTAATTAAATTTCAATATTTTTGGCTAAATTTACTCAAAAACACTTTACAAACCGTCTTTTATTTGCTATAATTGTAGTAGAAAAGCAAAGTGAGGTAATGTTTATGTCAAAAAAAGTTGTAATTACAATAGCACGTCAATACGGCAGCGGTGGAAGAGAAATCGGCGAGCGCGTCTCAAAGATGCTCGGAATTCCACTTTACGATAAAGAGCTTATAAAGGACGCTTCAGCAAAGGGCACGCTCAACGAGGAGGTAATCAAATCAGCAGATGAGTCTGCGGCAAACAGCCTTCTTTACACTCTTGCTATGGGCTCAAACGTCCTTGGCGGAGCTATGAGCTTCGGCTACAAAATGCCCTTAAACGACAAACTGTTTATATTGCAGTCGGAGATTATTAAGGAATATGCACAAAAAGGCAGCTGCGTCATCATCGGCAGATGCTCAGACTACGTGCTTCGAAATGAAGAAAACGTGCTACGCATCTTTATTTACGGCGACCTTGACCACAGAAAGGAAAGAGTTGCCTCCCGCCACCCCGAATTAAAATCGTCACAAATCATAGATGCAATAAACAAGACCGACAAGCGTCGTGCGTCTTACTATAATTTCTATACGGGAAACAAGTGGGGAAAATACGACAATTACGATATGGCGATCAATTCTTCAACTCTCGGAATTGAGGGCACGGCAAGCATAATTGCCGCATCAGCGAAAAAGCTGCTGGAGGATTAATTTTTATAAGCTGTCACAGACTGCTTGCTGTGACAGCTTTTTATGCCGAAAAGTCAATCTGCGTTTTTTGAGATAATCTTGCATTTCCCGGTTTTGCCATTGACAATCATCGCTTTTTGTGCTAAAATAAAATAAAAAATCATAATAAGTCCATTTTTGGACAAGATAGGATACTTAAATGAACATTTTAAATTCTGCCGCTAATGCCGCATTAGCTTACATACCGACGCTCTCTCTTTTAAACGGCACCGTACTCTTCGCTTCGCTCGTGCTCTTCGCCGTACTTGCGTTTTTTTCATATAAGCTTTTTACGTTTGAAATAATTATAATAGGTGCAACTTTTGGATTTTGGATTGGCTCCGTTTTTATTCCCGATATGCTTGGCGACTGGCTCTCCACTCTTGCGATTTCATCGACCATTCAGCTTGAAAGCGTACTCGGCCTTGTCTTTGCACTTATACTTGCACTTCTCGTACACTTGATTAAAAATTTCGCTCTCTTTATCTCCGGGGCTGCCTTTGGCGGATGCATCGGATATTCCCTTGCCTCCCTTTTGGCTATGAAATTTTCGGAAAACGCCGTCTTTTCCTCCAAGATTACGTTTTGGGGAATAGTCGTGGTTTGTGCAATCGTTTTGGGACTTATAACCATTAAGCTTTTCAAGCCCATATTTATAATTTTAACCTCACTGGCAAGCGGCACCTTGTTCGCCATTGTAACATTTACACTTATAATTGCCACAGGTGCAGGCAGTCTTGCCACGCTTATCACGTTTTTGATATGCGCGGTGCTTGGGCTTATACTCGGATTCTGGGGGATTATTTACCAATTCTCATCCAACAAAAATAAAGCGGATTAAAGTAGTGCGGCGGATTTTATTCGCCGCACTTTTTTTAAAACATTGACAAGACACTTTCAATATGTTAAAATAAAATAAAAACGGAGTATGCTATGACTCGAAACGAGCGAAGCAAGATATATAAGGTTGCCGTAAATGCACTTGAAAACGGCACTCTGTCCCTACCGGAGTTGCTTTTGCAGATTTACCCTAAAATGGGTATTACGCCGGAGGAGCTTTCAGATGACTCACCGAGCGGCCGCAAAATGCATCTGAAGGCATCACTTGGCGAAATACTTGCCGCCCTTGTCGGCAGAGGTCTTCTGATAGAGGAAAACGGACGCTACACACTCAAACAAACAGCTCCGGTCACTATAAAAGCTGTGGCGTGCGAGAGCAAAATTCTAAAGTTGCTTTCGGAAAGAGCAATGACAAAAAGAGAAATCCGCTCGAAGCTTGAAGAGATTTTTGGAACAAGGGCAACAGCCACACAGCGTGATGACAACATACTTTACAGCTATATCGGTCAAATTTTAAAAAGGCTTGTAAACGAGCGGGTGCTAACTTATTCGGACAATACTTATTCAATTTCCAAAAAGCGTGCTGCGTCGATCGGAAATATCAGAGAGATTCTTGAGCTAAAGACGGAATTCCTCGACCGACTGCATTCTAAGGGCGGAGAGTTTTTTGAGCATTATTTCATAACCCTGCTTTCAAAATACCTTACAAAGCACGGAAAAACTGTGACGGAGAGCCTTGTCGTCGGTGGAAGTGCAGACGGCGGAATTGACGGAATTGTAAAAACTGTGGACTGTCTTGGCTTCCGTGAGACGGTGATGGTACAGACAAAAAACAGAGCCTCATTCACCTCGGAGACGGACGTGCGGGGCTTCTATGGTGCTGTGTGTGCAAAAATGGGCTCACGGGGGATTTTTGCAACCTCGTCAGACTTCCACTCCACAGCGACATCGTTCTTAAACTCGATTGACAACTGCATCGGTGTAAACGGCAACAAGCTCTTCGATATGGCGACGGAGTGCCTTTTCGGTATAAAAAAGCGAAACGGCAAGCTGATAATTGACGAAAAAATATTATAATTTAAGGGGATTTAGTTTTATGCTTTTAAATAATGCGATAGAAGAATTGAATGCAAGATACGGCAAGGAAAGCGAATTTTGCGGACTAAAAAAGACCTTTTCCGTCTATACAACGGACAAAGATACCGTACTCTGCCCTCTCGATGACGAAAATGCCAAGACTCTCTGGATTATGGTCTCATACGCACTTCCCCTCGACGAGGAATACACCATTTGTGCAGGTATTGAAATTGACGGTGCAAGCGTAGATGAAGAGATGATGAAATCCTCACTCGAAGCATTCGACAAGGAAATTGCAGATACCGAGTCGGAGGCTGCCGCCTCTGAAAACGCAGGCGAATATTTACTTGCACTCTCAAAAGAGGTGGATGAAGAGACCGCCGAGATTTCCGAGGAAGCACAGAGAAAGGCGACTAAAATGGCTATAATCTCCATCATTGTCTCCTCGATTACAATAGTAGGAATGCTCGCACTCCTTATCACAACTCTTGTGCGTCAGTTTGGGTGATTTGCTTTGGACTTTTCAAAATACGGAATAAAGCATAAGGCAAGCTGTGAGAGCTGTGAGTTTTACGTCCTCGACGAATATACAGACACATATTCGTGCAATCTTTCTCTCGATGAGGACGAGATGACTGACTTTCTGGGAGGACAGACAAGGGGCTGTCCTTATTACAGGTACTACGACGAGTATACAAGCGTAAGACGGCAAATATGAAAACCCTCGGAGAGCTGCCTCCTTTGGTAACCTCTCCGAGGTTTTTATGCTTTTTGTACAAAAACGAGAGAAATTTTTATATTTTCGACAATGATGAAAAAGAGAGAAAAAACGAGCTTTTGCGAGAAAACAGGAGTTCTCGTTTTCTAAATTATTTTTTTGCAAAAAAGTTTTAAAAAAGCATTGACAATACAAAATTTATATGATATAATGAGTAAGCTTTGAAAAAATGAGAAAAAACGGAGGAAACACAAATGTCCACTTTTATGGCTAAAAAAGAAACCATTGAACGTAAGTGGTATGTCATCGACGCAGCAGGTCAGCCCATCGGCAGAACCGCTGTTAAGGCCGCAACCATTCTTCGCGGCAAGCACAGACCCGAGTTCACCCCCCACGTTGACTGCGGAGAGTACGTAATAATCGTAAATGCAGCAAAGGCTACCCTCACCGGCAAGAAGTACGAGCAGAAGTTCTACCGTCATCATTCCGGTTACATTGGCGGTCTTAAGGAAGTTAACTACAAGACTCTTATGGCAACTCGTCCCGAGCTTGCAATGGAGCTTGCAGTAAAGGGTATGCTTCCCCACAACTCCATCGGCGCAAAGTCGTTCACCCGTCTTCACGTTTATGCGGGTGAGAACCACAACCAGGCAGCACAGAAGCCTGAAGTAGTAGACTGATAGGGAGGATTAAGAAAGATGTATACTAGTGCAAAACCTTATTTCTACGGCACGGGCAGAAGAAAGAAGTCCGTTGCAAGAGTTCGCCTCTACCCCGGTACCGGTGTTGTTACCATTAACGGCAGAGATATTGACGATTATTTCGGTCTTGATACTCTCAAGCTCATCGTAAATCAGCCCTTCGGCGTTACCGAGACCGAGGGCAAGTTCGACATCGTTGCAAACGTAAACGGCGGCGGCTTCTCCGGTCAGGCAGGCGCTATCCGTCACGGTGTTGCTCGTGCACTCCTTGGTGCAGACGAGACCTACAAGCCCCTTCTTAAAAAGGCGGGTCTTCTTACTCGTGACCCCAGAATGAAGGAAAGAAAGAAGTACGGTCTCAAGGCAGCACGTCGTGCACCCCAGTTCTCCAAGAGATAATTTGTTATTTCTTATATGCAAAAAGCTCTGCTCTCGCAGGGCTTTTTGTTTTGAGGGCGGGTGAAATTTGTAAAACTATGCCGTCCTATTTACTTTTTGCCGTCTTTATGGTATAATCTAACTAATCGATAAACTTGAATTTGACGGTCAAAAATTACTCTACCAATGGTTTACTTCTCCTCACTAAACCAATGGTGGGTGTACTTTGTTTGAAATAGCGGTTAAACTGTATGCGAAAGGAGGTCGCCTATGAACCAAATCAAGATAGGAAAATTTATTGCCGAGTGCAGAAAACAGAAAAATTTAACGCAAATGCAGCTTTCTGAAAAACTCGGTATCACCGACAAAGGCTGAAAAGATGGTTATTGAGGCATACACCGACTTTTCACGCAAGTGCAAATTCTCACAAGGGCTTGACGAAAATATGCGTTTCAAGGAGCTTGTGGATATCTATCTTCGTGTGTATGCTCAAAACGAGTTGAAGCCTGTAACGAGGAACAACTACCAGCGTAATTTGGAAATGTATATGCTTCCTGTTTATGGTAACAAGAAGGTTAAGGACATTAGCACACAATCCTTGTCTAACTTCTTCACAGGGCTTGAGGTTGCACCCGAAACAACACGCAAGTTTAAGATAGTAATGTCAAGCGTGTTCCAGTTCGCCGTTGAACAGAAGTACATTAAGGAAAATCCCTGTCAAGGTGCTCACTATAAAAAGAGTACTAACGAGGAAAAGAAGGTCAAGTGTCTTACCAAGGAACAATGCCAAAGGCTGATGGAGCTTACAAAGGAATATAGCACGTTCAATACAATCATTCAGTTTTTGCTCTTCACAGGTATGCGTATAGGTGAATGCCTTGCTTTACGCTGGGAAGATGTTGACTTTGAACACGATCTTATCTCTATCAAGTACACGCTTACCTACGCAGACAATATGTGGTCGCTTCAAACGCCAAAGACAAAGACG
>JAZOQA010000085.1:0-4506 GCA_045655765.1 Eubacteriales bacterium
TTTGAGTTCGGCTACAACGGCGGCGAGGTTGTGCTTATCGACGAGATTGCATCGGGCAATATGAGAGTTTACAAGGGCGACAAGATTGTTGAGCCTGTCGAGCTTACAAAGCTTATTCTCGCAAAGAGATAAAATTCATACAAAAGCGTTCGACTCACCCTGCCGAACGCTTTTGTTCTTAGTGCGGAACTTTAACTTTACTATTTATGCATTTTTTGTAAAAATACGAACGATTTATACTTGTCATCTGCTTGAATTGTGTTAGAATTAGAATACAAAAACAACGAAAAGAGGTATTATTAATGAACTACAAGCTTCCCGAGGAATGCGGCATTTCGTCCGCCGCTATTGAAAAGTACATAAGAACGCTCGAGGAATACCACCTATTCACCCACGACCTCATCATAGCAAAGGGTGACGACATCATCTTTGAGAACTACTGGGCACCGTTCCACAAGGACTTTTTTCATAGACAGTACTCCGTCTCCAAGAGCTTTGTCTCCATCGCTGTCGGCTTTGCGGAGCAGGACGGACTTGTGTGCCTGGACGACCCCATTGAAAAATACTTCCCCGACGAGGCGGCAATCTGCAAAAACGAGCTGATGAAGAAGCAGACCGTCCGCCATATGCTTATGATGAGCACCACCGTTGAGCCTGAGGACTGGTTTACAAAGCGTCACCCCGACAGAGTAAGGCTTTACTTTGAAAACGAAGGGACAGACCGCCGCCCCGACGGCACGGTTTACAAATATGACAGCTCCGGCTCTTTTGTCCTCGGCGCTATGGTCGAAAAGGTCACAGGTATGCCCTTTATGGACTATCTGCATAAGAAGCTCTTTTCTAAAATCGGTGTTTCCAAGGAAGCAAGATGCCTCAAAACCCCCGGCGGCTACTCCTGGGGTGACTCCGCCTGCCTCACCACTGCGCGTGACCTGCTCCTTGTCGCCCGCTTTATGCTGAACGGCGGACGCTGGAACGGCGAGCAGATTTTGAACGAGGACTACGTAAAGGCGGCGGTCTCCAAGCAGATAGACAATAACTTGGACTGCGTATACAGCCTTAGCACCTTTGGCTACGGATACCTCATTTGGCGTACCTTCGATGACTCGTGGTTCTTCAACGGTATGGGCTGTCAGTTTGCCGTTGCAGTTCCTCATCTTGACCTCATTATGGTCTATAACGGAGACAACCAGGGCAACCCTTGCGCGAAAAATGTCATCTTCGACAATTTCTTCGATATTATAGTCAGACCCGAACACAATCTCCGTTGCCCCAAAAAGGCACAGGCAAGCCTCAGGGAGTACGCAAGCACCCTGAAGCTCGGGACCGTTTGGTGGGGTGAAGCAGAATCGGACTTTGCCGCAAAAATCAACGGCAAAAAATTCGAAATGAAGCCCAACAGAGCCGATATTAAGTACATAAAGGTCACCATAAACGGCGACGAGGGCGTATTTGAGTACGAAAACAAGACCGGTGTCAAGCGCCTGGCGTTCGGACTTGGCAAAAACGTCTTCGGCAAGTTCCCCGAGGAGGGCTACTCCGACCAGGTTGGCTCCGAGTACGCACCCGGCAGATTCTACGACTGTGCCGTCAGTGCAGCGTGGGTTGAGCCGCAAAAGCTTTTCCTCCACGTTCAGGCAATCGACGAATATTTCGGCAAACTAAACATCACCCTCGGCTTCAGAGACGAAAACACCCTCGGCGTTTATATGTCAAAGTTCGCAGAGGACTTCTTCCGTGAATATCAGGGCTATATGGAGGGCTATGCGGAATAAAATACGCAAAATCCGAACAGAATAAACGAAAAAGGTATAAAATGATTGTTGATATCCACACCCACGCATTTCCTGACGGAATAGCAAAACGGGCAATAGCCTCACTTATACAAGGCGCAAGAGGTGCCTACCCACCCTGCACCGACGGCACGGTGTCGGGGCTTGCTCGTGCTATGGATGCCTTTGGCGTTGACGTTTCCGTAGTTCAGCCCGTCGTGACCAAGCCCTCGCAAACAAAAACGCTCAATCTTTGGGCAAAGGAGATAGAGTCGGAGCATATCGTCTCATTCGGAGGCATTCACCCCGACACGGACGACTTTCGCCGTGATATAGACTACGTAGTCTCCCTTGGCATAAAGGGGCTGAAGTTTCACGCCGAGTACCAAGGCTTCGTTGCAGACGAGCCGAGAATGCTGAAAATCTATGATTACGCCCTCGAAAAAGGTCTAATCCTGCTCCACCACGGAGGCTGCGACCCCGCATTCAAGCCACCGTTCCGCTCCTCGCCGAAAATGTTTAAAAATATCGTGCGGCAAATGAGGGGAGGCACTATCATCGTTGCACACCTCGGCGGTCACGACCAATGGGACGAGGTCGAGTGCGAGCTTGTCGGCGAGAACGTCTTACTCGACACCTCAATGGGCTTCGACTATTATGGCGAGGAGCGTTTTCTCTCCGTTGTAAAAGCACACGGAGCGGACAAAATTCTCTTCGGCTCAGACTCTCCGTGGAGCAGAGCCGATAAAGAGATTGACAGAATTAAAAATCTGCCTCTCTCCGACTTAGAGAAGAAAGCAATCCTCGGTGAAAATGCCAAAAAGCTCTTGAAGCTGTGACAAAAGCAATAAATGATTTAAGCTCCCCTTATTCACAGGGGAGCTTTTGTTTTTCTGAAAGCAGAAGAGAGAGGATTCTTTGAATATTGAATTTTCTTGCCTTTACACTATATTATGCTTTTAATTTTGTAAAGCAGTTATAAATCTATTTTATATAAATGATAAGTAATTTGTATTTTCAATTATATAATTTATACCTTTTAGTCTCTTTATATATCGTGTGATCGGTGTCATTTTTTCATATTGTGTTGAGGGCATACTCAATTTGCGAAAAAAGGTGTTTTTTGTAAAAAAACAAATTTTTTCCATATTCCTGATGTTGACATTTTATAAAAAACAATGTTATAATAAAATTGTAAAATAAAAACAGTAAAGGAAGAAACAAACATTATGAAGAAGAGGAATCTTGCTCTTTTTTTCGCAATTATAATGCTGTTCTCGTGCTTGTCCTTAAATATCTTTGCCGCTGACAGCGGGGTCGAGGGTGGAACTGTTCTTAAGGATACCCTGGCAACCACAGCACATACCGCCACCCAAATCGAAGCTGCTATGAAAGCCGCAAGGCTTGCCGGCACGAACTACGTTTTTAGAGGAGGTTCTTACCGTGCCTCATCCACTCCAGAGAGCCTCGACATTTCAGGAACTTCTAACCTCACCTCAAGCAGCTCCATCTTCAACAAAAGCAGCATCCAAAGCAGCCCCGTCGGCACTAACCTTGTTACACAAATGACTATTACTTTCACGAACGCTATCAAAACGGCAGGCAAGAAGGGCTTTATGCTTCCCCTCATCTACCTTGCCAACAACAGCGACAGCGAAAAGCCTCATTTGACAACCACCGACGGTCTCGTTTTCCAGAATATGCTTCAGCACAACGGCGCAACCTTTGAGGCAAGAAAGCCAGGCGGCACGTATGAAAAGTTTTTCGATATCAAGCCGAACGAAGCCTACACCGTAACCGTACTTTACAACATTGACGTAACAGACACAGTTAACGGAACCTACGGCGAGCTTGTTATTTACATAAACGGTGAGGTTAAGTTCCGCGGTCCTATGTTTAACGAGACCGAAAACAACAGCTTCAAGCTCGACCCGACAAAGCCCTACGTTCAGCAAAATGTAATAAACGGCAAAACACTGTCGAGCAATGCAACTGTATATTACTTTGCAGAATCCCTCCCCGCCCAATGGAAGAGCGAGCTTTCCTCCAAGTGGGGGCTGACTACAGCCAACGGCTCCTTCGACAAAATTCAAGCAGTAGCACTCGGCAAGACCTTTGACGGTATCAAGGACGCGGGCTGGGGGAAGGTGCGCTTCAAGCAGAGCACCTCGGGAGATTACAGCGACGGTACTGGCTACACAATGACCAACTGTATGATTTACCACACCAACGCAGACGAGGTTGAAAACTTTGTTAACCACTCCCTTGTAACAGGCGAGCACGAGCACGACTTCACAAAGACAAGCGTTGAAATCACTTACTCGTGTAATTACTGCACAGGCACCAAGGTTGTTTCCCTCCCCCTTGATGCAGACAAAGACAATATCTGCGACATCTGCGGAGTTCACGAGCTTTGCGAGGGTGCAGAGGTTCTTAGAAGAGGCATCTCTCTTGGCAAGTACGTTGACCTCAACGTCCAGATGAGCATTTCCGATGCTCTCAAGGCTACCGAGGGTGCAAAGGTTGTTCTCTCTACCGAAAGCAAGTCCCGTGAGTTCCTCCTTGCAGACGCAAAAGCACAGTCTGACGGAAGCTACAAGTTCTCTCTTCCTCTCTTTGCTACCGAGATGACCGAGGAAGTTTCCGTTACTGTTGCAGGTGTCGAGTCGTCCGAAACGTACACCACCTCTATCAAAGAGTACGTAGAGCAGCTCATCGAAACTGACGCTACGGC
>JAZOQA010000086.1:0-12687 GCA_045655765.1 Eubacteriales bacterium
TTCTTACTTGTTTTGAGTTTCTTTTTTCAAAGTGTTTTAACGAGATCTTTCGCACTTATTTTCAGTGCTCTTGATTTTTCGTGTTGTTCAATTTTCAATGAGCAAATTCTCGCTAACCGGACATGCCGTCCCGAGGTCAGCTTACCTATTATACACAATTTCTCACCCTTTGTCAATACCTTTTTCAAAAATTTTTTGATTTTTTTAGATTTTTTTGAAAATTGGAAAAAGACGGAAAATTTGAAGGCAGTTTCTTCCTTTATTATTATATGTACAGTGCGTGCTTATGCACAAAAAAATAAAAAAGCAGCCGTGAGACTGCTTTTTTACTCATTAAAGCCCTCTTGTGATTTTTAAAACGTCCTCAAGCGAGGTGAAATATTTTATTCCAAGCTCATCAAGATGCTTCATTGCTCTTTCGTACCCGAACAGAATTGACTCTACGTTGTGTGTATCCGAGGTGATGAGCATAGGCTTGCCCGCCTTTGCTATTTCTTCAAGGAGGAAATCGTCGGGGTAAAAATTGCTTCTATACCCTCTGTAAGCCCCACCCGTGTTGTATTCAAAGACTGCGGGGGTCGACAAGAGCCTCTGAATGGCAGCTTTTGCGGCGGCTATATAACGTGGGTGCTTTTCGTCGAACATATGCTCCCTCTCGTTGAATTTCGACACTATGTCAAAGTGACCGATAACGTCGCAGCGAGTCTTTTCATAGAGTTGAGAAATACAGGAAAAGTAATCTTCTACAAAGGCATAAGGGTCGCCGCCCCATAAGAGATTGATGTTCTCAAGCCTCTTTTCGTACGTTCCGCCGTCAACCTCTGCACGGCAGCCGTTTTTCAAGAGAGTATGCACCGAGCCGATGACGTATTCGTAGGGCGAGGTGTCCTCTGTAGAAAGAAAATCGTACTCTATGCCAAGCCAGACACGGATTTTGTCCTTATACTTTTCCTTGAGGTGCAAAACCTCCGCTCGGTAGGTGGAAAGTGCCTCTCTCGACATACACCACTCCTCGTCCCCTGCGGAATATACGTGCCCTGAAAATCCGTATTCGGGACAGCCGAGCTCTATTGCACGGAGGAGCATTTCCTCCGCTGTGTTCTTTCCGTCGCAGAGGCTTGTGTGTGAATGATAGGTCGAGAGCGTCATCAGGTCATCTTCTCCTGCTTGACCTTTTTGTCTATAACGTGGCGGGAGGCAAGCTCGCGCACGACCTCCTCTGTGCTGATGCCCATTTCGGTCATAAGAACCATTACGTGATAAGCGAGGTCGGCAATTTCATATATAGTCTCACGCTTGTCGTCGCCCTTTGCGGCAATTATTACCTCCGTTGACTCCTCTCCGACCTTTTTTAGGATTTTGTCACGTCCCTTTTCAAAAAGGTAGGTGGTATAAGACCCCTGTGGCATATCACGGCGTCTGCCCTGAAGCAGTCCATAAAGCCCCTCAAAGGTAAAGTCACTACGCTCGTCGCTGATGTATACAGGCGAGGTAAAGCAGGAATCCGTACCCGTGTGGCACGCAGGACCGTCCTTGTCAACAACAACGACCAGAGCGTCCTTATCGCAGTCTGCCGTAATTGAAATTACGTGCTGATAGTTGCCGCTTGTTTCGCCCTTGAGCCAAAGCTCCTGTCTTGAACGGCTGAAAAAGCAGGTCAAGCCCTTTTCCATAGTCACCGCAAGACTTTCCTTATTCATATATGCGAGTGTCAGCACATTTCTCGTTATGGAATCCACAACGATGGCGGGGATAAGCCCCTGCTCGTCGAATTTAAGCTCGTCAATACTTACGTTTGCCATTTTTAAAAACCTTTCTTTATTATAATCTTACCGTTATTCCGTTTTTGAAAAGCTCCGCTTTCAGGTCGGGGATTTTAATCTCGCCGAAGTGAAATACCGATGCGGCAAGCCCCGCATCTATGTCGGGTATCTTTTGGAACAGGTCGATGAAGTGACCAACCGTTCCCGCACCGCCCGAGGCAATAACGGGAACCTTTACCGCTTCTCTTACGAGGCGTAAAAGCTCTATATCAAAGCCGCTTTTAGCTCCGTCCGTATCTATGGAATTTACAACGACCTCGCCCGCACCAAGCTCCACACAATTGCGTATCCACGGAACCGCAGACATACCCGTGTCAACTCTGCCGCCCTTGGCAAAGACTCTGAAATCGCCTCCGACACGCTTTACGTCAGCGGAGATTACAACGCATTGATTTCCGTACTTTTTTGCCGCCTCGGAGATAAGCGAGGGATTTCTTATAGCTCCCGAGTTGACGCTCACCTTATCCGCTCCGCATTTCAAAACACGGTCAAAGTCTGCCACGGTGTTGATGCCGCCTCCGACGGTCAGGGGAATGAATATCGTGCTTGCAACCCTCGTCAAAACGTCGGTAAAAAGAGCACGTCCCTCGGCGGATGCTGTAATATCGTAAAATACAAGCTCGTCAGCACCCGAGTCTGAATAAAATTTGGAAAGCACCTCAGGAGATGAAACGTCCGAAAGACCTGCAAAGTTTACACCCTTTACAACTCGTCCGTCCTTGACGTCGAGGCACGGAATTATTCTTTTTGTAATCATTTTACAGCCTCCAATGCCTCCTCGAGCTTTATCGCACCCGTGTAATATGCCTTTCCTATTATTGCGGCGTAAAGACCCATATCTTTAAGTGCAAAAACATCCGAAATACTCGACACGCCCCCCGAGGCAACTATATTTATGGGGTATTTTTGAGAAAGCCTTTTATAAAGCTCAAGATTCGTGCCCGCCATTGCTCCGTCCTTGGAAATGTCGGTGCAAATCACCGTTTTCACGCCGAGGGTGAGCATTCGGGAAAGAAAATCGTCAAGCGTATACTCACTCGTTTCAAGCCAACCCTTTATGGCAATTCTACCGTCCTTTACGTCCGCACCGACTGCGATTTTGTCACCGTACTTTTCAAGTGCGGCGATGAGAAACGGCTCGTCACGGACTGCGGCGGTGCCGATGATTACTCTGCCGACACCTGCCTCAATATAGCTGTCAACGACGTCCAACGAGCGTATGCCGCCGCCGATCTCGACGAAAAGACCTGTCTTCCTTGCCACATCGGCTACTGCTTCGAGGTTTGGGACGCCGCCCGTTTTGGCTCCCTCGAGGTCAACCATATGTATAAATTTTGCACCTGCACGCTCAAATTCACGTGCTACGTCAAGCGGGCTGTCGGAATAGACCGTCATCTTGTCATAGTCGCCGTGCAAAAGACGCACTACCTTGCCGCCATATATATCGACGGCGGGAAAAATGTTCATACTGTACCTTTCTTGCCGCTTTTTGCTGCGGCTCTTGAAAAATTTGCTTTCGAGGTCTTACCCCGTGTCACTTTAAGCCGCCTTACCACTCTATAAACGCTTTAAGAATGGAAAGACCGACCGAGGAGCTTTTTTCGGGGTGGAACTGTGCCCCTGCGACGTTGTCACGGGCAACCATTGCAGTAAGCTCCCTGCCGTATTCAGCCGTGGCAAGCAGGCTGTCCTCACAGCCCTGCGCATAGAACGAATGCACGAAATACACGCAATCGCCCTCCTTTACACCCGCCAAAAGAGGATGCTCCTTTTTCTTGATAAGAGCGTTCCAGCCGATGTGAGGTATCATAAGCTTTTCGGGAATTTTGCCCTCCATAGGAACTACACTTCCCCGAAGAAGCCCAAGCCCCTCCCACTCACCGTATTCAAGACTGCGTTCAAAGAGCAGTTGCATTCCAAGGCAAATTCCAAGGAGCTTCTTTCCTTTTTTCACCTCTCTCAACACCACCTTGTCAAGCCCTGTCCTGCGGAGCTTTGTCACCGCATCTCCGAACGCACCGACACCGGGGAGAATTATCTTTTCCGCCGCCGCAATAACCGCCTCGTCGGCAGTAATGCATACGTCAGCCCCAAGGGCTTCAAAGGACGAGCGAAGTGAGAAGAGATTTCCCACTCCGTAATCAATTATAGCAATCATTTAAAGCGCTCCTTTGGTTGAGGGAACCTCGTCTGCCTTTTTCGGATTTATGGCTGTTGCCTTGGCAAGTATTCTCGCAACCGCCTTGAATACACCCTCAATTATGTGGTGCGAATTTGTGCCTGCCATTTTCTTTACGTGAAGTGTCAGGCGTGCACGTCTTACAAACGCACGGAAAAACTCCTCGCAAAGCTCGGTGTCAAAATCGCCTACCTTGTATGCGGGAATCTCAACGTCAAATCCGAGATATTCCCTGCCCGAGATGTCAACAGCCGCCATAATCAGAGCCTCGTCCATAGGAAGAATTATGTCGCCGTATCTGGTTATTCCAACCTTTTCGCCGAGGGCTTCAAGGAAAGCGTCGCCAAGACAAATGGCAACGTCCTCGACGGTGTGGTGATAGTCAACCTTTACGTCCCCCTTGCAAGAAACGGAGAGGTCATAGCCCGAGTGTGCCGCAAAAAGCGTGAGCATATGGTCAAGGAAGCCACACCCCGTGTCAATTTTAAACACGCCCTTGCCGTCAAGTGACAGCTTTAAGCGTACGTCGGTTTCCGCTGTTTTTCTTTTTATTTCGGAAGCTCTCATTTTTTCTTCTCCTTAATAATTCTTTCCACCGCACCTAAGAGCGTCTTCATTTCATCAAGCGTGCCTACTGTGATACGGTTGAAGTTCTCTATCCTTTTTTTGTTAAAGTGTCTGACAAGTATTCCGCTTTTTTTGAGGGCGAGATAAAGCTCCTCGCCGCTTACGTCGGGGCTTTCTGCAAAGACGAAATTCGCAGAGCTTTCAAGCACACGAAAGCCCAGCGAGCGAAGTGTCTCTGTCGTGTAAGCCCTGTTCTCCGTTATCGTCCTTGCATTTGCCATATAATACTCGTTGTCACGTATTGCCGCAAGACCTGCGGCGGCTGTCATTCTGTTGACGTTGTAGGGATTTGTCGAATATTTTATGGTTTTCAGGTCTGAAATAAGTGCAGGGCTGCCTATACCGAAGCCAAGTCTTGCACCCGCAAGGCTGCGGGATTTTGAAAACGTACCCACAACGAGCAAATTGTCGTATTTTTTGATAAGCGGAACAGCACTCACTCCGCCAAAATCCACGTAAGCCTCGTCTATTACAACCACACGGTCAGGGTTTGATGAAACGATACGCTCGATTTGTTCCTGAGATAGCGTCATACCCGTCGGTGCGTTAGGGTTTGCTATAACCACGTTTTCGGGTATTCCGATATAGTCGTCGGGGTCAATGGAGAAGTCCTCTTTTAAGGGAATTTCTTTGTACGGTATGCCCCCAAGCTCTGCAAAAACGGAATAAAAGCCATAGGTTATGTCGGGGAATGCAACGCCTCTTTCCTTATCGCAAAACGCCATAAAGGCAAAGTTGAGTATCTCGTCGGAGCCGTTGGTCATAAGAACCTCGTCGTAATCGACACCGAAAAGCTCTGCCACTGCCTCAGTAAGAGCAGTCGATTCGGGGTCGGAATAGAGCCTGAGGCTTGGCACCTCGGCACTCACCGCCTCTATGACCGACTCTGACGGGGGAAAAGGAGATTCGTTGGTATTGAGCTTGATATACTTCATATCCCTCGGCTGCTCACCCGGGACGTACGCCTCAAGCGTCGAATACCTTTTGCTGAAAAATCTGCTCATTTTTATCCCTTTTTGTCCTCGGTACGGATAAGAGCGCTTCTTGCGTGTGCACCGAGGCCCTCCTTTTCTGCAAAATAAGCAACCTTTTGTGCAACCTCGGCAAGTGCGTCCCTTGTATAATAAGTGAACTGCGAGGTCTTGACAAAATCCTCAACTCCGAGGGGAGAGGAAAATCTCGCCGTGCCGCTTGTGGGGAGGGTGTGGTTGGGTCCTGCAAAATAATCTCCGAGTGCCTCGGGGCAATTTCTGCCCATAAATATCGAGCCTGCGTGCTTGACCTTGTCAAGGTAATCAAAAGGATTGTCAACGCAAAGCTCCAAATGCTCGGGAGCTATTTCGTTCGCTATATCTATCGCCAGCATAAGATTGTCCTCGGCGACGATGATTTTGCCGTTGTTGTCAATGGATGCCCTTGCAATCTCGGCACGGGGAAGCAGCGGAATCTGACGCTCAAGCTCTGCCGAAACCGCCTCGGCAAGCTCAAACGAATCGGTGACAAGCACCGCACTCGCCATCTTGTCGTGCTCCGCCTGTGAGAGCAGGTCTGCGGCGACGTGCGAGGGGTCGGACCCTGAATCCGCAACAACCAAAATCTCGCTCGGTCCCGCAATCATATCTATTGAAACCTTGCCGAACACCTGCTTCTTTGCCTCTGCGACAAAGGCGTTGCCGGGACCTACAATCTTGTCCACTCTCGGCACGCTTTCTGTTCCGTAAGCAAGGGCCGCAACCGCCTGTGCTCCGCCGACCTTGAATATTCTGTCAACGCCTGCGATTTTTGCAGCTGCAAGTATTACGGGGTTGACCTTTCCGTCCTTTGAGGGCGGTGTTACCATTACGACCTCGGAGCAGCCCGCAATCTTTGCAGGCACGGAGTCCATAAGCACAGTGGAGGGATATGCCGCTGTGCCGCCCGGCACGTAGAGTCCGACACGCTCGATGGGCATAACCTTTTGACCCGTCACGACACCGTTCTTTTCGTTTATTATAAAGCTGTTTCTTACCTGACGGGAGTGAAAGACTCGGATGTTTTCCGCCGCTTCCTTTATAATTTCAATAAATTCAGGCTCAACCGAGGCAAATGCCTCGTCTATTTCCTCCGCACTCACCTCAAGGCTCTCAAGCTTCGCTCCGTCAAACCTCTCGCAATATTCAAAGAGTGCCAAGTCGCCGTTCTTTCTTACGTTTGCTATAATGTCGGTAACTATCCCCTCGACGTTTGGTGAGATATTGTCCCTTGCGAAAATTTCCTCGTTTTTAACCTCGCCGTATTTATAAATCTTTATCATCGTTTTTTCCTCTTTACTTAGGTATCCTCTCGGCAAGAGAGGTCTTTATACGCTCTATTTCCTCGGTTTTGAATTTGTAGCTTGCCTTGTTTGCAATAAGCCTTGCGCTGATTGGCACTATGGTCTCTATGACCTCAAGATTGTTTTCCCTTAACGTTGTTCCTGTCTCGACTATATCCACTATAACGTCGGAAAGTCCGAGAATCGGAGCAAGCTCTATTGAGCCGTTGAGCTTGATTATGTCTATCTCACGGCTGACAGAAGCATAATGCTTTTTTGCAATGGAGGCAAACTTCGTCGCCACGCGCAAGGTCTTACGTCTGTCGTCACGAAAGGGCGCACGTGCTGCAACAGCCATTCGGCACTTGCCTATATTCAAATCAAGAAGCTCGTAAACGTCGGGCGAATATTCAAGGAGAATGTCCTTGCCCGCAACGCCTATGTCCGCCGCTCCTCTTTCAACGTATATCGAAACGTCAGACGGCTTGACCCAGAAATATCTGATGCCGACCTCGGCGTTTTCAAAAATCAGCTTTCTCGTTCCCTCCTCCTTTATTTCGGGGCAAGGAAAGCCGCCCGACTCGAACATAGCGTAAACCTTTTCTCCCAGTCTGCCCTTTGGGAGTGCTACGTTTATAATTTTCATTCTATGCCCTCCACTCTTTCTATTCTTCCGTATCTGACACCTTCGGGCACCGCTCTTTGAGCACTGACGGTATAGCCGTCCGCAATCAGCTCTCTTACACGTCTAACAACGCTCGCAAGGCTTGCCTTCTTGTCATAAAGCAAAAGCACGTCAACGTCATAGCTCTCGCCCTCTTCAAAGAAGTCTGCAAGCACGTCGAGGTAAATTGCAAAGCCAAGTCCCGAAAGGCTCTTGCCCATTCTCTTCATCAACTTATCGTAGCTTCCGCCCGAAAGCACGCCATCGGATACACCCGAGATAAAGCCTCTGAATACAATTCCGTTATAATAGTTCATATCATTCATAACGGAGGCGTCAAAATATATGTTTTCCGCAAGGGGCGAGTCTCTAAGCACGCTCTCAAGCAGCTCAAGCTCAAGCAGCGCCGCCCTGCCGCCCTCTGTGATGGCTAAAGGAGCAAGCGTGCTTGTCGCACGTTTAAGCGGAACTCTCACCGAAAGAAGCGTGAGTATCCTTTCCTTTAAATCCGTAGGAACACCGGTACCGTCAAGCAGCCTCTGTGCCTCGTGCAAATTCTTCGCTGAAATATAAGAGACAAGCTCCGAGTAGAGGGATGGGGAAAGCCCCGCCTCGTCAAGCAGCGAGCCGACAAGACCCATATGCGACACGTCAAGCACAAATTCATCGGAAATCACCTCAAGGCTGCGTGCGGCAAGCTCCACCGCCTCGCAAACGTCAAAGCCGTCGATGTCGCCTATGCATTCAAGTCCCATCTGCATAATTTCCTTAAACTTACGGGAGCCGCCGGCAGTTCTGTATACGTTTTCGCTGTAATAAAGCTTTTCCTTTACACCCTCAGCACCCTTTGCATTCTTGATTATGGAAAGAGTAACGTCGGGCTTCAGTGCAAGAAGTGCTCCGTCGGTATCGGTGAAGCTTATAATGTTTTCCGAGGCGAGGAAATCTCTGTTCTTCATATAGAGGTCGTATTCCTCAAACTTGCTCATCTTAAAAGGGATATATCCCCTCTCGCCATAGATTCGCCTCAGTGTGCGTATCAGTCGCTCCTCAAATCCGAGCTTTACATCATCAGCCCTCATTTTCCCCTGCCTCCTTCATTCTTTCAAGCACCATTTCATATCCGCCCTCTCCGTATTCAAGGCACTTGTTTACTCTGCTGACCGTAGCGGTGCTCATACCCGTCTGTCGGCAAACCTCCGAGTAACTCTCGCCGCTTTTAAGCATTGCGGCAGCCTTTAGTCTTTGGGCAATGTCAAGAAGCTCCTTGACCGTACAAATATCCTCAAAGAACTTATAACACTCCTCTGTGCTTTTAAGAGAAAGTATTGCACGAAAGAGCTTGTCCATTTCTTTTGTATGAAGCTTTTTCATAATTTGCCTCCGTTTTTGCGTTTTGGAAAAGAAATTTTCCTTGCTTTAGTCATTTAACACTTTAGCACGCTAAAATTATACTACTTTTATTCCTCGCTGTCAAGGGCTTTTTTAATTTTTCAAAAAATATTTTAATGTATATAGCAAAGCGGCAAAGCTGCTGTCAATGCCTTTATATGATAAGGAAAGAATTTTTAAAGACACCGACCCTAAACGGCGTTTTTCCAAGGAAAGTTTTGCCAATCCCCTGTTTTTTCCTTGACAAGGCGTGCAAATAGTGATAGAATGCTTATATTAACCTCTGCGTGGGGGCAACCCTTTCACAAATTTCTTTCTAACGGAGAACTTAAGCTATGCCAATGGACGAAATAGTCTCAAAGCTAATATTTAACGTAGCCATTCTTTTTATAATGATGCTGCCCGGCGTGATTTTAAAAAAGCTTAAAATGATTCCCGATGGCTTTGGCAAGGGAATTTCCAACCTGGTGCTTTATATCGCGCAGCCTGCGCTCATACTCTTTGCCTACCTCGACTCAAACGACAGGGATATACTTGCGGATTCGCTGATGGTGCTGCTGCTCTCCCTGCTTGCACACGTTCTTTTTGCCGTAGTTTCCATTTTCACCTTTGCAAGGACTCCCAACGGCAAAAAGCAGCTTCTCACACTTGCAACTATATTCTCGAATGCGGCGTTTATGGGAATCCCGCTTATAAGTGCGGTGTTTGGAGGCAAGGCGGTTATATTCGCTTCAATCTACAACATCACGTTCAATCTCTTCCTTTGGTCGCTCGGCGTATTCATCTGCACGAGCAAAAGAGACGACGACCAAGACGGAGTCCTCGACGAGCATATTGTGGAAAAGAAAAAAAACGCATCTATGCTTAAAGCACTTTACCACCCCGTCACAATCGCCGCAGTCCTCGGCATACTTGCCATAGTCTTTGACGTAAAGAACGCCCTCCCCTCAGTCTTTGGTGACGAATCCCTCCTCAACAACTCTCTTGAGATGCTAAAGCACCTCGTGGCTCCTCTGTCTATGGTTGTTATAGGAATACGCCTCGCTGATATGAAATGGAGCGGCTTCTTCGGTGATTTTTATATGTACGTATGCTTGGTGCTTCGTCACCTTGTATTGCCCGTTGCAGTTATAGGAATTATGGTCGTTATACGTCTTTTGGGGCTTCCCCTTTCCGACACAGCGTTCAACGTAACTCTCATTCTTGCGGCGACTCCGTCTGCATCAAGTGCGACGATGTTCGCAGAAAAGTTCGACCTGGATGCCTCTTACGTCAGCCGCCTTGTCACTGCCTCGACCTTAATTTCAATAGGAACTATGCCGCTCGTTCTTTTTCTCGGAGCCGCCGTTTCATAAATTTAATTTGACAAAAACCCGAGGTTAATCCGACAAAAGTGCGAGGTTAATCTGACAAAAGTGCGAGGTTAATCCGGCAAAAGTCCGAGGTTAATTTAACAAAATCCAAGGTTTATTTAACAAAAAATATGCGAGAAAACTCCACACGGGTGGGGCTCTCGCATATTTTTCTTTATCCTATTAAATCAACGAGCCACTCAAGCTCTTCTTCCTTTTGACCGTGAAGTATTGTTATGCGTTCCTTGTCCGTCGAATCTGCCCAGTTTTCCTTCCAGCCGATGAGATTCAGCTTTTGCTCTTCAAGATAAATCACAAGTCCATCGCAATTACCAAACATACGCTCACCAAAGGAGGTGACGCTGTCGGAAATATAAATCTTTTTCAAATCAGGACAGTTGTAAAAGGCAAAGTGCCATATCTCCTTGACGCTTTTTGGAACGTATATGCTCTCTATTCCGGCGTGGCCGAAGAAAGCACCCGCATAGATGCCGTACCTTTCCTCCGTCGTGGGAAGAGCAACGTTCTTTTTCGTTCCGATATATTCAAGCAGGTAGTGAAGCGTCCCGTCCTTGAAGAAGACGAATTCGTCATTTTCTCCGTAGGTGTATACATTTGTCAGATATTGACCGTAATCCGACTGCGGATAAACCCTGCCCGCCTCGCCGTAAGGAAATATTTTCTCGTCCTCGGGGTAAGGATAGAGGTCCTCGGACTGCCAGTTATGCACCTTTTGCACGTATGCACCGATATATCCGAACTTTTCAATATCGGCAGACTCGTTTGAAACCTGGAGGGTTGAGTAGTTGAAAACCTCCACAAGCTTATAGCAGTATCTGAATGCATCCTTGCCGATAACGCTGTCATCCCATCCAAATGAGGGCGGGAGCGTCACGCTGACTATTCTCGTCGCATTTTGGAATGCACGCGCACTGATTGACTCGACGCCGTTGGGGATCTCAAGGCGCAGAACAAGCTGTCCGTTATTATATACCTTTTCCGCCGTATAAATAGGGTTTGAGTACACGTCGCTTACAAAATCAACACCGCACCAATTTCCAATATCGGTTATATCAACACCGCATAGCGACGGGCACGATTTAAATGCGGATGTGCCTATTTTTTTAAGCTCAGAGCCTGTAAAGTATACCATCTTAAGCTTGCGGCACTCTCTGAATGCCGAGCCGCCTATCTCCTGAAGATGAATAGGAAAGCGCATTTGCTCAAGAGAAGAACAGCTGTAAAAGGACTGATTTCCTATACGCTCAAGCAAAGAGCCGTCGCTAAACCCGACAGACACAAGAGAGGTGCAATAGGAAAACGCACTGTCGCCTATTGCCGTTACTCCCTCGGGAATTTCAATTTCCAAAAGAGCTCCGCAGTGTCCGAAGGCACCGTAGGAAATCTGCTTTACACCGTCGCCCAGCTTGACCGTTTTGAGTGAGTCACAGCCGTAGAACAGTCTGCTCTCTATAACGGACACTCCCTCGGGAATTTCAATGCGTTTTAATGCGTCGCAATCGGAAAAAGCACCGCTGCCTATAATTTCAACGCCCTCACCCAAGAAAACTATCTCAACTGTGCGGCACTCCTTAAAGGCGTCATATCCGATTTTTTTGACCGATGTGGGAATTTCAACGTATCTGAAGCCCTTACAGCCGACGAATGCTCTGTTTGCAATTTCCGTTACGGGAAGCCCCTGATAGGTATCGGGGATTATCACTTCCTCGCCAAAAATATCGCCCTCTGCAGAAACCGTATATCCCGCTCCGTCTTGATTTAAGGTATAAACAAGCTTTGCGGGCTCGTCGCTTTCGCCGCAGGAGCTAAGGGTGCAAAGAACAGCGAGCATAAGAGCTGCCGCAAAGACTAAGCTTCGTATAACTCCGATTTTTTTCACATCAATTCTCCTCTTATTTATAAAAAGATTTAAATCTGCTTATACTTTTATATATTTATAATTATATCATCCCATACTCCGTTTGTCAAGAAAAAAGGTTTTTAAAAATATTTGAAAGGCGCAGTGTTAAAATTGTAAGACTAAAAGGAAAACACGGAAAAATCAAAAAAGTATTGACAAACAAGAAAACTTTTGCTATAATGTTAAAGCAATTAACGGAAGGTTAGCTCAGTTGGGAGAGCATCTGCCTTACAAGCAGAGGGTCACAGGTTCGAGCCCTGTACTTTCCACCAGACTCGAAAGAGTCATATATCGGAATGGCTTGGTAGCTCAGTTGGTTAGAGCGCTAGCCTGTCACGCTAGAGGTCGTGGGTTCGAGCCCCATCCGAGTCGCCATTTTCTCAACAATTTATGCGGATTTAGCTCATTTGGTAGAGCGCCACCTTGCCAAGGTGGA
>JAZOQA010000087.1:0-4792 GCA_045655765.1 Eubacteriales bacterium
TGCATGAGCACAGATTCCGCTGTCATCGGCAAGAGCCGCACATTTTGAAATCTCGGAAATTTCACGAGCTTTTTTAAGAGCATTTTCCATAAACGTGCTTCCGTCTTCATCGGTTTCGTGTTCAATTCCAGCTTCACGTGCTGAGAGTATTTCTTCAAATTTTTCGCCCAAAATTTTCTTTATTTCATAGATTTTATGCTTGTTGTTGGATGCTATTATAAGCTTCATTTTCCACCTCTTTTTCTCTGTTTATTTGAAAAAGTGCGACACGGGTCGCACTTTTTTCCTTTTTTGATTAGAATAAGCCTGTGATTTTTCCGTTTTCGTCTACGTCAATTTTTTCAGCCGCAGGAACCTTAGGCAAGCCGGGCATAGTCATAATGTCGCCCGTAAGAACCACTACGAAACCTGCACCTGCACTAACCTTGACGTTCTTAACAGTGACGGTGAAATTCTCGGGTGCACCGAGTTTTTGAGGGTCATCGGAGAACGAATATTGCGTTTTTGCCACGCAAATCGGAGCCTTGTCAAATCCAAGTGCTTCAAGAGCGTCAATCTGCTTTTTTGCGGCGGGAAGCACGCTTATACCCGCTCCGCCGTAAACCTTCTTTACAACAGCCTCGATTTTGTCTTCGATGGTGCCGTCAAGCTCGTATGCAAACGTGAAGTCGCCCTTTTCCTCCTCGCAGAGCCTTACGACCTCTTTTGCAAGAGCCTCGCCTCCACGGCCACCCTCTGCCCAAACGGTGGAGAGAACGACGTTAACGCCGAGCTTTTTGCATTCCTTAATTATGAAATCAATCTCCCTGTCGGTGTCGGTGGGGAAACGGTTGACAGCAACAACAGAGGGAAGCTTATATACGTTTTTGATATTGGAAACGTGACGCAAAAGGTTCGGTATACCCTTGCCAAGTGCCTCAAGATTTTCCGCACCAAGCTCACTCTTTTCAAGCCCGCCGTGCATTTTAAGTGCTCTTACGGTTGCGACTATTACAACCGCATCGGGTGCGAGGCTTGCCATACGGCATTTTATATCAAGGAACTTCTCAGCTCCGAGATCCGCACCAAAGCCTGCCTCGGTGATTGCATAATCCGCCACCTTCATTGCGGTTTTTGTTGCAATTACGGAATTGCAGCCGTGTGCGATGTTCGCAAAGGGACCGCCGTGAACGAATGCAGGAGTACCCTCAAGAGTCTGTACAAGGTTCGGCTTCAATGCGTCTTTAAGAAGTGCCGCCATCGCGCCCTGTGCATTGAGGTCGCCTGCGGTTACGGGATGCTCGTCATAGGTGTAGCCCACAATGATTCTCGAAAGACGTGCTTTAAGATCTTCAATAGATGATGAAAGGCAAAGCACCGCCATAATCTCCGAGGCTACGGTGATGTCGTAGCCGTCCTCACGGGGTACGCCGTTAACTCTGCCGCCAAGGCCGTCCGTAACAAATCGGAGCTGGCGGTCGTTCATATCCACGCATCTCTTCCAGGTAATTCTTCTCGGGTCAATATTAAGAGAGTTGCCCTGATAAATATGGTTGTCAAGCATAGCGGCAAGCAGGTTGTTCGCCGCTCCTATGGCGTGGAAATCACCTGTAAAATGGAGATTTATGTCCTCCATAGGAATAACCTGTGCGTATCCACCGCCTGCGGCACCGCCCTTGATGCCGAAAACAGGCCCGAGAGATGGCTCACGAAGTGCGACGGCAACGTTCTTCCCTATCCTTTTAAGTCCGTCTGCAAGCCCTATGGTTGTGGTGGTCTTTCCCTCTCCTGCGGGGGTTGGAGTTATTGCCGTTACAAGAACAAGCTTTCCGTCCTTTTTGCTCTCGTTTTCTTTCAAAATGGAAAGGTCAAGCTTCGCCTTTACTTTTCCGTACAGTTCAATATACTTTTCGTCGATTCCTGCATTTTTTGCGATTTCAAGAATGTGCCTCGGTTTAGTGCTCTGGGCTATTTCAATGTCTGTAAGCATTTTTGTGTCCCTCCTATATTTAAAATATAGATGTTTACTTTACGATTATACAGCAAAATAAATAAAAAGTCAAGGTAAAAATCAAAAACATCATACCAAATAATTAAAAATCTGCTCCTGTGTTTTCGTTGTTTTGCAATAAAAAATTAAGCATCATAATATTTTTTTATCAAAATTTTATAAAAAGGCGATTTCAGGGGACTTTTTTTAAGTTTGGTATTGATTTTTTGGCAGATTTATGCTATAATTATCTGTGCGAAACGTGAAAACGCAGGTTTTTGCGTACAAATTCGCCAAAAATTTGATTGTCAAAAAATTTATATTTACGGAGGACAAACCAATGGCAAAGAAGTATTGCTATCTCTTCTCTGAGGGTAACGCAAGCATGCGTGAGATTCTCGGCGGTAAGGGTGCAAACCTTGCAGAGATGACCAACATCGGTCTCCCTGTTCCCCAGGGCTTCACAATTTCTACTGAGGCCTGCACACAGTACTATGAGGACGGTCGTCAGATCAACGCCGAAATCATGGCTGAAATTATGGAATACATTACAAAGATGGAGGACGTTACGGGCAAGAAGTTTGGCGACCTCGAAAATCCCCTTCTCGTTTCCGTCCGTTCAGGTGCGAGAGCATCGATGCCCGGTATGATGGATACCATTCTTAACCTCGGTCTTAACGAAGAGGTTGTTGAGGTTATGGCAAAGAAGTCCGGCAACGCAAGATGGGCTTACGACTGCTACAGAAGATTCATTCAGATGTACTCCGACGTTGTTATGGAGGTCGGAAAGAAGTACTTTGAAGAGCTTATCGATAAGATGAAGGAAGAAAAGGGTGTTAAGCTCGACGTTGAGCTTACCGCTGAGGATCTTAAGGAGCTTGCAAATCAGTTCAAGGCTGAGTACAAGGCTAAGATCGGACAAGACTTCCCCTCTGATCCCAAGGAGCAGCTCATCGGTGCAGTTAAGGCAGTATTCCGTTCTTGGGATAACCCCAGAGCAAACGTATATCGCCGTGACAACGACATTCCCTACTCTTGGGGTACTGCAGTAAACGTACAGGCAATGGCATTCGGTAACATGGGTGACAACTGCGGAACGGGTGTTGCATTTACAAGAGACCCTGCTACAGGCGAGAAGAAGCTTATGGGTGAGTTCCTTACCAACGCACAGGGCGAGGACGTTGTTGCAGGTGTTCGTACACCTATGCCCATCGAAGAGATGGCAAACAAGTTCCCCGCTGCATTCGAGCAGTTCAAGCAGGTTTGCGAAATTCTTGAAAACCACTATCACGATATGCAGGATATGGAGTTCACTATCGAGAACGAGAAGCTCTATATGCTCCAGACCAGAAACGGAAAGAGAACCGCTCCCGCAGCTCTTCAGATTGCTGTTGACCTTGTTGCAGAGGGTCACAAGACCAAGGAAGAGGCAGTTCTTATGATCGATCCCCGTAACCTTGACACTCTCCTTCACCCCCAGTTTGACGCAAAGGCTCTTAAGGCTGCTACTCCTATGGGTCGTGGTCTTGGTGCATCTCCCGGTGCGGCTTGCGGACAGATCGTATTCTCCGCTGAGGATGCTGAGGCTTGGAAGAGTGCAGGTAAGAAGGTTGTTCTCGTTCGTCTTGAGACCTCTCCCGAGGACATCACCGGTATGAAGGCAGCTCAGGGTATCCTTACTGTTCGTGGCGGTATGACCTCTCACGCAGCAGTTGTTGCTCGCGGTATGGGTAAGTGCTGCGTTTCCGGATGCGGCGACATCGCTATGGACGAGGAGAACAAGATGTTCACTCTTGCAGGAAAGACCTTCCACGAGGGTGATTACATCTCCATCGACGGCTCTACCGGTAACATTTACGACGGTCTTATTCCTACTGTTGACGCTGAAATCTCCGGCAACTTCGGCACCATTATGGGCTGGGCTGACGAGTTCAGAAAGCTCAAGGTTAGAACCAACGCTGACACTCCCGCTGATGCAAAGAAGGCAAGAGAGCTTGGTGCTGAGGGTATCGGTCTTTGCCGTACTGAGCATATGTTCTTCGAGGCTGACAGAATTGCTGCATTCCGTGAGATGATTTGCTCCAACACTGCCGAGGAAAGAGAAGTTGCTCTTAACAAGATTCTTCCCTACCAGCAGGCAGACTTCGAGAAGCTTTACGAGGCTCTTGAGGGTTATCCCGTTTGTATCAGATTCCTTGATCCTCCGCTCCACGAGTTCGTTCCCACCACCGAGGAGGACATCGCCCTTCTTGCAAAGGCACAGAATAAGAGCGTTGAGGAAATTAAGAATATTATCGCATCTCTTCACGAGTTCAACCCTATGATGGGTCACCGTGGATGCCGTCTTGCAGTTACCTATCCCGAGATTGCAAGAATGCAGACCAAGGCAGTTATCAGAGCTGCTATCAACGTTCAGAAGGCTCACGCTGATTGGAACCTCGTTCCCGAGATTATGATTCCCCTTGTTGGCGACGTTAAGGAGCTTAAGTACGTTAAGAGCGTGGTTGTTGCTACCGCTGACGCTGAGATCGCTGCTGCAGGCGCTGACCTTAAGTACGAGGTTGGTACCATGATCGAGATTCCCAGAGCTTGTCTCACTGCTGATGAGATCGCTAAGAATGCAGACTTCTTCTGCTTCGGTACTAACGACCTTACTCAGATGACCTACGGCTTCTCCAGAGACGATGCAGGCAAGTTCCTTGATGCATACTACGATGCAAAGGTATTCGAGAACGATCCCTTCGCTAAGCTCGACACCACCGGCGTTGGTAAGCTCATGAACATGGCTATCCAGCTCGGTCGTCCCGCTAACGAGCACCTCCA
>JAZOQA010000088.1:0-13391 GCA_045655765.1 Eubacteriales bacterium
ATGCCGTCACGGCGAAACACCTTGAATGCCGTTTTGAGTATTATTTTAATATCACCAAAAAGAGTGATACGCTGTATGTATTTAAGGTCATAATTAAACTTACTCTCCCAGCTCATATTGTTTCTTCCGCTGCACTGAGCAAGTCCTGTGAGTCCCGGGCGAACCGTGTGCCTTCTCCTCTGCTCATCGGTCATAAATACCATATCACGAACAAGCTGAGGTCTTGGACCCACAACCGCCATATCGCCCTTTAAAATGTTGATAAGCTCGGGAAGCTCGTCAAGGGACGTTGAGCGAAGGAATTTGCCATACTTGTTAAGGCGAACGTCATCGGGCAGGAGCTTTCCGTCCTTGTCCCTTGCGTTTGACATTGTTCTGAATTTTATCAGGCGAAAGATTTTTTCCTTTCCCGTCCGCTTGTCAACCCTTCCGGGACGGAGCTGGGTGAAAAACGGATTTCCCCTCATTGCGATAGCTCCTACTATAATAAGAACAAGCAAAATCGGCGAAAACACAGTCACTGCCAAAAATGCAAGAAAAAAATCAATAATCCGTTTGAAAAAACCGGCGTACATATGTAAACCTTTCTTAATTAAAACACGATTTAACAATTTCGATTATAGCTTTCTGCTCTTCCTCGGTCATTTTAATATCACTCGGCAAGCAAAGGCCGCGGGCGAAGATGTCCGCACCGACGTCAACACAGCCGCCCGGGATATAAGCATTCGTTCTGCCACGACCGTTTCCGTCTGCGGTGATGAATGCGTGCATACGGTACATAGGCTGCATATGCATAGGCTTCCATATAGGTCTGCCCTCTGCGTTGTATTCCGCAAGCTTCTCCAAAATTTCCGTCGGGCAGCTTTTGCCAGGCTCGCTTACGTAGCACGCCTCATTGTCGCTTCGCACCTGCTTGCACATTGCGTCCTCGTTGATAAGCAAGCACGAGAGCCAGAAATTCGGCTCGGCGACGGACTCGTCGTAGGGATTCATCGAAACGGGAAGGTCTGAAAACGCTTCCTTATAACGCATATATATCGCTTTTTTTGCGGCTATATGCTCATCGAGGTGGGGAAACTGACCTCTGACAACGCCTGCAATAACGTTGCTCATACGGTAATTGTAGCCGACCTCCTCGTGCTGGTACCACGGTGCGTTCTCACGGCTTTGCGTTGACCATTTGCGTGCCTTGTTTGCCGCTTCGAGGTCGTCGGTGAGAAGCATTCCGCCCGAGGAGCCTGTGATGATTTTGTTACCGTTAAAGGATATTGCGTTGTATTTGCCGAACGTGCCTGTTTGCACGCCCTTATATGTAGCACCGAGCGACTCGGCGGCATCCTCAATGATTATTGCCCCGTGTCTTTCGCAGATAGCACGGATTTCATCCATCTTGGCGGGAGTGCCGTAAAGGTTTGCAAGCACAACTACCTTTACGTCGGGATAAATTTCAAAGGCACGCTCAAGCGCCACAGGGTCCATATTCCACGTGTCGTATTCGGTATCAATAAAAACAGGCTCGCCCTTTTCATAAAGAACGGGGTTGACGGTTGCATCGAACGTCATATCGGTGCAAAAGACCTTGTCCCCCGGCTTGACCCCTGCGAGCTTCACAGCAAGATGAAGTGCCGCTGTTCCAGAGGAGAGTGCAACCGCATATTTACACCCGACCTTCTCACAGGTAAGACGCTCCACCTCGTTTATATTCTTTCCAACGGTAGACATCCAGTTGGTTTCATAGGCTTCCTTTACGTATTCCAGCTCTTCGCCGTGCATTGTTGGTGTGGAAAGCCATATTTTGTTTGCAAAGGGTTTGATTTCCATTTTAAAAACTCCGTTCAAAAGCATTTTTGAAGCCGCAACAATAAACTACCTTATTAATTATATCACATTAAATATATAAAAGCAAGAGTTTTTATTTAAAAAAAATACCCTAAATTTTGGCAATTTTGCACAATAAAGCACACATTGTGAAAACGAAGCAACATTTAGAAGCAATGGTATTGTCACCGTTATTTTACATTTTAGCCGTTGAAAAATGAAAAAAAGTATGTTATACTTTATAAAACGAAAGGGAGATTAGCTGTTATGAGACTGGTTGCTTGTATTGACGACGGCTACGGAATTGCATTCGGACAAAGGCGTCAAAGCCGTGACCGAGCCTTGACGAGGGATTTGGTCGCTCTGGTAGGCGAGGGACGCATTCTCGCACGGGAGTATTCAAGGGCTTTGTTCGATGAGGCGGGCTTTGGTAATGACGAGCGTGTGGTGCTTTGCGAGGACCCGAGTGCAAGCGCAAAGCCGCACGACACCGTTCTTCTTGAAGTAAAAATCACCGACGGAGACATTCTCGCAGCCGAGGAGCTGGTTTTATATTTTTGGAACAGAAAATACCCCTCCACAGCTAAGCTGAGCCGTGAGCTGATATCATCTCATTTTGTGGAGGTTGAGCGCACCGAGTTTGTCGGTAATTCTCACGAAAAATTAACACGGTGTACCTACAAACGCAAATTTTGACAACTATACTTTACATTAAGGTGAATTTATGAAAATCAGGAAAGCATCACTTTTTATAGCCATTCTTATTGCCTTATCAACGATTTTAACCTCTTGCTTCGGACCAAGCTCCAATGCCACAGACATTCCCATTCCCGAGGGCGGTTACGGCGTCGCTTACGTTGACTATAACGATGGAATACCAAATTTCACAGTGCCCGACAAGCCCACCTCATACGAGCATTACAGCGAGCTTGACGCACTCGGACGTTGCGGTGTTGCAGAGGCGTGTATTGGTCGAGACCTTATGCCGACCGAGGACCGTGGGGATATAGGAAGCGTCACTCCGTCGGGGTGGAATCAAAAGGCATATCCGACAAATATTGTTGACGGCGGCTACCTTTACAACAGAAGTCATCTCATCGGATTTCAGCTCACAGGTGAGAACGCAAACGAACGAAATCTCATCACGGGTACCAGGTATTTCAACGTCGAGGGTATGTTACCCTTTGAAAATATGGTCGCCGACTACATAAAGGAAACGAACAATCACGTTCTTTACAGAGTTACTCCCGTATATGAAGACAGAGAGGACCTTGTGCCTCACGGAGTAATAATCGAGGCTCTGTCGGTCGAGGACGGCGGCGATGGCATTTCGTTCTCGGTTTACGTCTTCAACGTTCAGCCGGGCGTGGTTATAGATTACTATGACGGCTCAAGCTATCTCTCCGGTGAAAAGCCGCCCGAGGAAACCACAGAGCCCGAGCCTCCCTACCCCGAGTATTACGTTATAAACACAAGCAGCAAAAAATTTCATCTACCCACCTGCTCCGGTGCGGCAAATATTAAGGAGCAGAACAGAGAGGAGCGTCCTGCCGACGAAAGCACGAGAGATGCTCTTATCAACGAAAGCTACTCCCCTTGCGGAATTTGCAAGCCGTAGCGGAGCTTCGTATTTAGTCATAACCTAAAAGCAAAAGGAGGCATCGCTTGTTGCAGTGCCTCCGCTTATTTTTACTGTTTTTAGATGCTTTTATAGTTGAAAGCCTACGGTTTTTCCATTTCCAGAGAGCATTCATCCCTAAGCATATCGCAAAACGCCTTTACGCATTCTCTTACGTATTTCTTCTCACCCGTGTACATAAAAATCTCACGCTTTGTGTCACAGAATCTACGCAGAACTACGTCACCTCCAAACAGTCCCCGCCAAGAGATCTGCGGAACAATAGCCACACCGAACGACAGCTCCACGCATCTGTGTATATAGGACGGGTCGTTGCAGCGAATTGATACGTTCGGCAAAAATCCCGATTCTGCGCATATCCTCTCACTTGTGCGTGAAAGTCCCGTGTCTTTGCCCATAGATATAAACGACTCCCCCGAAAGATCAGCGACACGAATTTGCTCGGCTGCTGCGAGGGGGTGGTTTTTGTTTAGAGCAAGGAGCATTTCCTCGCTCAAAAGCAGCCTTCTTGCCAAGCCTCGTCCGTCATAATCACCGTCTGCCACAATTATATCAAAATCACCGTACTCACTCTTGTCATAAGTAAGAAGTATTTCAACGTCAGGATATTCTTTTTTGAATTTTTCAATAGTGGCAAGCACTATTCTTCTTATAGAGGCGGCAAAAATTTTTATTTGACCGTGTCTTACGTCGTCACAAAGCTCCGTCACCGCCCCGTCGAGGGTGAAAAGAGCATCAAGAACTCTTTCATAAAAGCGTCTGCCCTCTTCGTTTACAGAAATTTTGTTCGCCCCTCTTTCAAAAAGCTCTGCACCGAGCTCTCTTTCAAGACGCTTGATGCTTTGCGAAATATCAGACGGCGGCACTCCGAATTTTGCGGCGGTTTTTGAAAAATTCTCACACCTCACCGCCTCACAAAAATATTTTAACTGCAAAAGCTCCATTTTTACACACCTTTAATCCTTTTTTTGTTTATTGTAACACATTTCAGCATAACTTTCAAGTTATAGCAGAACATTTTATTTGAATATTTACAAAAAGCTCAAAATTTGCTATTATATACGTATAAAATACCGAAAGGAGAAAAAATATGTTGTCTGAAATTCTTGAAATCGTTATGGTTGTGAGCTTTGGAGCATCCTGGCCCTTCAATGTCATTAAGTCTTACAAGGCACGCACAGCCAAGGGCAAGAGTCTGCTTTTCCTCTGTCTTATATTCTTTGGATATATTGCGGGAATAGCATCCAAATTTACAAACGAGGCTTATATGGCATCGTTTTCATCCAAGTGGTACGTATTGGTCTTCTACATACTCAACCTGCTTATGGTTGGTGCCGACCTTTGCCTCTACGTAAGAAACCGTGCGATTGATAAAAAGGAGGGAAAAATATGAAAAAAATTTGTGACGTAACCTATTCGGTTCAAAACGACGTCGAATTAAAGCTTGACTTGTACCTGCCGGACGAGGGTGAATTTGACATTTATATCCATTTTCACGGAGGCGGACTTGAAAAAGGCTCACGCAAGGGAGGAGAGATATTCCGTTCCTACCTCGCCGAGCATAATATTGCTACTGCATCCGTGGAGTACAGAATGTACCCCGATTGTTCGTACCCCGACTTTCTCATTGATGCGGCAAATTCCGTAAAATTCATAAGCGAGCACATCAAGGAATACGGCAACTGCCGCCGTATATTTGTAGGCGGCTCCTCTGCGGGAGGATATATGTCGATGATGCTCTGCTTTGACAGACGCTGGTATGATACGGTCGGTATAAGCCCCGAGGTCGTAAGCGGCTACGTTCACGATGCAGGACAGCCCACCGCCCACTTCAAGGTGCTCAAGCACAGAGGCTTGGACCCAAGACGTGTAATCGTTGACGAGACGGCTCCCCTCTATCATATCGGTGTAGAAAAGGAATATCCGCCTATGACGTTCATCATATCCGACAACGATATGAAAAACCGTTACGAGCAGACTATGCTTGTGCTTTCCACTCTCAAACACTTCGAATACGACGAGAGCAAATATTCCTACACCCTTATGCACGGCACGCACACCAACTACACAGGAAAGGTGTACGAGGACGGAAGGAGCATATACGGCGACCTTATTGAAAGGTTTATCAAATCCGTGAAATAAAAACGAGGTTTTTTATGAAATTACTTTGCGTTGGAAATTCATTTTCCGAAGATGCCTGCGTCTATATGTCGAAAATTGCCACAGCCGGAGGTCTTGACCTCACTACGGTGAACCTGTTTATAGGCGGATGCTCTCTTAAGCGTCATTGCTCTAACATCGGCGTTTTCGACGAGGAGCACAGATACACGAAGACAACAAACGGTGATCCGATTAGTGAATGTGACATATCCTTGGATATGGCTCTTGCCGAGGATGAGTATGATTACGTTTCCGTTCAGCAGGCAAGCCCCCACAGCGGTGATTGGGAAAGTTACGTGCCTTACCTTGAGATGCTCGTTGAACACATAAAAAAATATCAGCCTAAAGCGAAAATCGTTCTACACGAAACCTGGGCGTATGAATACAATTCTACAAAGGGGCCTTTTGAAAAATACGGACGTGACAGGCACGTAATGCACGCAAGACTCAGCGAATGCTATCGTAAGGCTGAAAAGCTCATTGGTGCGGATCTCTTCATTCCGTGCGGCGACCTGATTGCCGCTCTGCGTGAGCACGAGGAGTTCGACCCCGAAAGAGGCGGAACACCACTCACCCGTGACGGCGCTCATATGGGGCTTGATTACGGAAGATATGCAATAGCAGCACTCTGGTGTGTAAAGCTCGGAATGAAAAACCTTGAAGCAAACACGTTTGTCCCCGACACCGAGGGCATCGACTCGCAAAAAATTGCTCTTATAAAGAGCACAATATGCGAGCTCTTTACGGAAAATAAATAAATGAAAGAAAAGCAAAACGGCTCGGATGCTCCGAGCCGTTTTGCTTTTCTTTGCAGCTTGTGATTTTTAATTTTCTCAAAATGCTTTTTTCTGTTACCGAAATGCGAAAAGGCGTGTAATAATGTGATTTTTTTAGCAATCCCTCGTCGGAATATCAAGAGTAAAGGTCTCTTTGCGGATTGCCAAGCGGTCAGCACCTCTTTAAACAAAGATTTGCATAAAATTCCACAAAACGCCCTCGGTTTTAATTTAAGCTAAAAATCGTTTTAAAGTTCTATATCAAGCGTCACAGGGCAATGGTCACTGCCCATAACGTCGCATAGAATTTCAGCATCTGCAATACGTCCGCGAAGAGTGTCAGAAACAAGGAAGTAATCAATACGCCAGCCGATGTCCCTTGCCCTTGCCTGCATTCTGTAAGACCACCAGGAATAACGAACCGTGTCCGGATAAAGGTACCTGAACGTGTCTGTAAAGCCTGAAGAAAGAAGCTCGCCGAGCTTTCCTCTTTCCTCGTTGGAAAAGCCGGGGTTGCCGACGTTGGTTTTCGGATTTTTCAGGTCGATTTCATTGTGTGCTACGTTGAGGTCACCGCAATATACGACAGGCTTTTGCTTGTCGAGGGACGTTAAGTAGGCACGCAAATCGTCCTCGTATTCCATACGGTATTCTATGCGGCGAAGTCCGTCCTGTGCGTTGGGAACGTAGGCACATACGAAGTAAAATTTCGGATATTCGAGCGTTATAACTCTGCCCTCGTCGGTATGCTTGCCACATATTCCGTACGTAACCGAAAGCGGCTCTTTTTTGGTGAAGACCGCAGTGCCTGAATACCCCTTCTTCTCTGCACTGTTCCAATAAGAAAAGTAGCCCTCGGGGGAGAAATCCGCCTGCCCGGGTTGCATCTTGGTCTCTTGAATAGCAAATATATCGGCATTAAGAGATGCAAAGATTTCAGCAAAGCCCTTGCCGAGGACGGCACGAAAACCGTTGACGTTCCAGGATATAAATTTCATATTTTAAACACTCCGTTTTTATTTAATGTAATTGTACCATAGTCTGATTTTTTTGTCAACAAAATGCAAAAACAAAACTTGCCTTTTTTCTAAAAATATGATAAAATGATAAAAGGAGCTTCGTGAAAAATATCACTTGGAGAAAGAAAATGAAGATAATAGCAAAAATAAAGACCGATTTTAAGGAAAAATTCGGTATTCCGAGGCAATCGGGTATAGCAGACGAGGCAAAAGGACGAATAATTTTCGAGCCTGAATACAGAAATCCCGATGCACTTCGAGGAATCGAGGGTTACTCGCACCTATGGTTGATTTGGCAGTTCTCCGAGGTTGTAAAGGAACTAAAAGAAAACGGAAAGAGCTGGTCGCCAACCGTAAGGCCTCCACGGCTCGGTGGAAACAAAAAAATGGGCGTTTTCGCAACACGCTCCCCCTACAGACCCAATCCCATAGGTCTTTCCTGCGTACGCCTTTTGGGGATAGAGCATAACGAAACACTCGGCGACGTTTTACTCGTTGCGGGAGCAGACCTGCTCGACGGAACACCGATATACGATATAAAGCCCTATCTTGCCTACACCGACAGCCACCCCGAGGCATCGGGCGGCTTTGCTGACGGAGTAATGGGAGAAAAGCTGACGGTTAATATATCTGATGAGCTTATTTCAAAAATATCAAGCGACAAGCAGGCAACTCTCAAAAGAATTCTTGCCGACGACCCACGCCCCTCTTACAAGAATGACCCCGAACGTGAGTACGGTATGCTTTACGCTGATTACGAGGTATTCTTCAGGGTTGAAAAAGAGGCGCTTTTTGTTACTAAAATAGAGCGTAAGTAGGGACCCGTGTTGATTTTTTCAGACTTTTGGGGGATTATATGATACTTAAAAAGGAATATTTTAAAGGAAGTGCCACACGCCTTGCACCTGACCTTTTAGGTAAGGTATTATGCAGGAGAACAGGCACCGACGTTATCCGCCGACGCATCACCGAAACGGAGTGCTACTTTGGCGAGGGGGACACAGCGTGTCACGCCCACAAGGGCAAGACTGAGCGTACCAAAACGCTATATTCCGAGGGCGGGGTCACTTACGTATACCTCTGCTACGGAATCCACTCACTTCTGAATTTTGTAACGGGCGAAAAGGGGCACCCCGAGGCGGTGCTTATACGTGGAGTTGAGGGAGCCTCAGGTCCCGGGCGTGTGACAAAATTGCTCTGTATAACGTGCAAAGACAATGCAAAAAATCTTACGAGCGACGGTGAAATTTGGGTCGAGGACGATGGCTTTAAGGTCGAAAAATACGATGCCCTGCCCCGAGTCGGAATAGATTATGCAGAAAAGGAAGACAGAGAGCGGCTTTGGCGTTTTGTGTTACGGTCGCCTGTTTAGTTTATTGTTAAAACAAAAATAGCGGTCGCAAAAATCCTTGCGACCGCTATTTTTTAATATTCTGCGTTTCCGACAGTTCTGGGATAAGGAAGCACGTCACGGATATTGGATACTCCCGTGATATACATAATGATACGCTCAAAGCCAAGACCGTAGCCTGCGTGCTTGGTGCCGCCGTACTTACGGAGATTGAGATACCACCAATAGTCCTCCTCTTTAAGGTCAAGCTCTGCCATTCTTGCTTTAAGAAGGTCAAGTCTTTCCTCTCTTTGCGAGCCGCCGATAATCTCGCCGACACCGGGAACAAGCAGGTCCATTGCGGCAACCGTCTTTCCGTCGTCGTTCTGACGCATATAGAACGCCTTGATTTCCTTGGGGTAATCAACGAGGAATATGGGCTTCTTATAGACCTCCTCGGTGAGGTATCTCTCGTGCTCGGTCTGGAGGTCAACGCCCCAATATACGGGGAACTTAAACTCCTTGCCCGATTTTAAGAGGACGTCTATTGCCTCGGTATAGGTGACCTTTGCATAATCCGCATCACGAAGTGCCGTGAGCCTTGCAAGAAGAGTGTTGTCTACAAATTTATTGAAGAATTCTATTTCAGCCGCACAGTTGTCAAGGACGTGATTGATGATGTGCTTAATCATATCCCAAGCCAGCTGCATATTGTCGTTAAGGTCAGCAAATGCGATTTCAGGCTCAATCATCCAAAATTCTGCGGCGTGGCGTGCAGTATTTGAGTTTTCCGCACGGAAGGTAGGACCGAAGGTGTAAATATTGCCGAACGCCATTGCGTACGTCTCGCCCTCGAGCTGACCCGAAACCGTGAGGTTGGTGCTCTTGCCAAAGAAATCCTTTGAAAAATCAACCTTGCCGTCCTCGGTTCTTGGAAGATTGTCAAGATCAAGAGTCGTTACACGGAACATCTCGCCCGCACCCTCACAGTCGGAGCCTGTGACAATGGGAGTATGAACGTAAACGAAATTTCTCTTATGGAAGAAGTCGTGAATTGCATAGGCAACCTCGCTTCTGACTCTGAAAACAGCCGAGAAAAGATTGGTCCTCGGACGAAGATAAGCCTGCTCACGCAGATATTCCACCGTGTGACGCTTTGGTTGGAGAGGATAATCGGGGGTGGACGTGCCCTCGACCTCAATTTTTTCCGCCTTTAATTCAAACGGCTGCTTTGCACCGGGGGTAAGAGTAAGAATACCTGTGACAACGAGTGCCGCACCGACGTTTTGAGCGGCTATTTCATCATAATTGGCGACCTTTTCACGTTCAAAAACAACCTGAATGCTCTTGAAATACGAGCCATCGTTCAGGTCGATAAAGCCGAACGCCTTTGAGTCACGAAGATTACGCACCCAGCCGCCGAGAGTAACCGAGACACCCGAATAGGTATTTGGTGATTTGTAAATTTCTTTAATGAGAAGTCTTTGCATTTGGAGAACGTCCTTTCACGGCTATATTGCCGCTCTTTTGGAAATTTTATACGAATAAATGAATTATACCACAAAAGTTGCATCTTTGCAATGCTTTTTAGTAATTTTCATAAAAATATTTAAAAAGCCGACGCTTGACGGGCACTTAGCATTTCTCCCTTTAGAACAAAGCTTGGGTTTTATTTTACATTACGTCGTATGAATCGTATTCGGGTATAAAGCGTTTCGGCGGAAGCATAGGCAGCTCTATTGACGGATTATTTTGCTCGCTTGTTGAAATGACGTCACGCTCGCTCAAAGCAACAAGCTCCACGGTAGGCGAGAAATATTGCTCTTTCATATTGAAACCTCCGATTTTTTGTTATTTTATTCCATTTTATCATATCTTTGCATATTTTGCAATATAATTGTGCACTTTTTAAAGCGTTTTTATCCCAAATGAAAAAATGATAAAAACACGAAAAGGCACTTATGGAGCCACTGATATAGTCCCCTTAGAATATAGACACTCGAAAAAAACCGAAAGCTTCGAGACTACACTAAGTGGGCATATCACTCACTCTTTCCATAAGTACCTTTTCTTTACCCCTTGAAATGCAGGGTATCTTTTTTCGTTTTATTTCCCCGCACCTGTTTTTGCAGGCTTCAATAAGGTTGCGAATAAGCACAGGATTCTGACCGTTTGCACCTCTTCCCTCTCAATCGGAAATTACGTACAAATTGGCGAGAATTTCTTATTTAATTCTTATAGATAAACTTTTTATAGCTATACAAATCTCAATTAATTTTAAAAGCTTTTCTTATTTTTCTCTTTCGGAAACGCTTTGTGCCAGACTCTAATAAGAAAATAAATGCAAAGTCCGAGGGTGACAATTTCCGCTATGGGGAATGCAAGCCACACAAGACTCACACGATCGAGAAGAGAGAGCAAGAACGCCACGGGAATAAGCACGACAAGCTGACGTCCGATGCTGATAATAAGGCTGTATATACTCTTTCCGAGTGCCTGACACGCAGACGACGCTATGACTGAAAAGCCTGCGAAAACGAACGAAATGCTGATGATTCTAAGTGCAACCTTGCCTATTTTAACCATCTCTGCACCTGCATTAAAGAAGCCGAGGAGCATATCCGGGAAAATCTGAAAGACGGCAAAGCCTGTGAGCATATAACCTATCGACGTGAAGACGGCAAGCCTTACCGTAGCGTGTACACGAGCTTTGTTTTGTGCTCCGTAGTTATAAGAAACAATGGGCACCATTCCGCTGTTAAGACCGAATACCGGCATAAAAACGAAGCTTTGGAGCTTGAAATATACTCCGAAGACGTTATATGCCGCAATTCCGAAGCCCTTTAAAATGATGTTCATACAGAACGTCATAACGCTTCCTATTGCTTGCATCATAACAGATGGAATGCCTATTGCGAGCATTTCGGCAATCAGCTTTGCCCTTGGGATAAAGTTCTTTAGCTGTATTTTGATTTCCTTGTTGACTAAAAGATTAAGAGCTATTCCAAACACGGCCGCAAAGCACTGACCGATAACGGTTGCAACAGCCGCACCGGCAATGCCCATACTCGGAATTCCAAATGCACCGAAGATGAGTATGGGGTCGAGAATGATATTGATTACAGCACCCGAGAGCTGAATCAGCATACTGTAAAACGACTTGCCCGTAGCCTGCAAAAGTCGCTCCGAGACCACCTGAAGAAAAACGCCGACGGAGCCGATGCAAACAATCGAGAGGTAGTCAACGGTGTACCCGTAAAGCAGAGTTCCCTCTGCCGCCTGCGTTGTGGCATACGGACGCACGAAGAAAAGTCCGATAATAAGAAACAGAAGATAGCCGCAGAACGTAAGGAAAAAGCCCTGCCCTGCCACTACGTTCGCCTTTTCAAAATTCTTTTGACCAAGGGAGCGTGAGAGAAGTGCGTTTGTTCCGACGGCAAGTCCTACAGCAACCGCAATCATAAGGTTTTGAATGGGGAATGCCGCAGTCAGTGCAGCTGTGCCTGCACTGTTATCAAACTGAGCAACGTATATAGAGTCAACCACGTTGTAAAGTGCTTGAACAATCATTGATATTACTATTGGTATGGATATGGAATAGAGGAGCTTTGGAATGCTCATCGTACCCATTTTATTTTCTTTTTTAGCCATTTCCATTTATTTTTCGTCCTTTTATTTTACATACGTGATATTTTAACACATCCAAGCAAAGTTGTCAACACCTCAAAAACAAAAGTTTACATTTTGAACGAAAAAGAAAAAAGACGGAAGACCTTTTGCTTCCGTCTTTTTATGAATTTTAAGCTTTTTCCTTAAGGGCTTGAAGAATCTCTTTCAAGAGGTCCTCTGTGGTGGGATTTGCAAGACGATCAAGACGAGCCTTTTCTGCCGCCTCTGCTTCTGCCGCCTTCTTTGCCTCCTCAGCCTTTATTTCCTTCTCGGCATAGTAAGCTGCAACAAGCTCTTTGTCAAAGCGACTTACACCGAGTGCCTTCATCTCACGACGCTCCTCCTTTGTGGGGCGAAGCTTCTTCATATTTTCGCTGAACGCCTTGTTGTTTTCCCTTGCTTTGTTTATAATCTTAACGATAGTAAAGAGTACGAATGCGATAAGGAAGAAGTTGATTATAGCGTTGATGAGCGAGCCCCAATCAATGTAAATCGACTGGGCAAGGTCGGGGACTATAACGGTGCCTATCTGATTTCCCGCCTCGTCAAGAACAGCCTCGGTCTTGTCCACACGCTTCAAGAACGTGAAAAGCTCTGCCAGGGAATTCTCCTTGAAAATAAGAGCGAGAATCCAGTTGATAATGGGCTTCAAGACAAAATTCGAAAGTCCGTTTACTATGGCGGTAAACGAGCTACCTACAATAACACCGACAGCCATATCAACGACGTTGCCCCGTGTTATGATCTTTTTGAATTCAGAAAAAAATTTTTTCATTTTCCTCTCCTTTTTAAATCAGGATATAAAATCAGGTCATACCATATTAAATTATACACCCACACCCCAAAAAAGTCAAGTGGGAATAAAACGTATTTTAAAAGGACCCAGCCCCCCCTGAGGATTTATCGATAAGTTTCATTTCATTTTTCTTGACATTCTATACATCTTGTGATATAATTTGTTATACTATAATGCAAGCGAA
>JAZOQA010000089.1:0-6626 GCA_045655765.1 Eubacteriales bacterium
GATACATAGAAGATTATACCACAATGTCGCTCCAAAATCAACAACTTTAACAAAATTTGTGGAGAAGACATAGAATTTTATTAAAATTTATTAAAAAAATTGCACAACGAAAACACCTTTCGTACATTTTTTTCAAAAAAAGTTGGCGAAAGGTTTTTTGTTGTGCTCTTTTTTGCTTTGTATCAAAGCATTTTGGGGAACCGTTTTCACTTTTTAACCACATAACTCTCGTTATGTTGTCTTTGGTCTCGGTGTGTTCCCATCGGGATTTTTTATTTTATATGATGAGCTTCATATTCTCCATTTTACGCTTGTGTTCTGCACCTGTCGTAACAATATAAATGCGAGTGGTGTTGATGCTTGCGTGTCCGAGGATATCTGCAAGCTTGGCAATATCCTTTTCAATGCCGTAAAAGGTACGGGCAAAAAGATGGCGAAGATTGTGGGGAAAGACCTTGCCGGGCGATACGTTTGCCTGCTCACATAACGCCTTCATATCCTTCCATATGCTATTCCTGCTTACCGGATTTCCACCTCTTGTAACAAATACCGTCCCCATACTAATTCCCTGCTCCTTCACGTAACGGAGCAGTTTTTTCTTTAATTCCGGAACGATAAAAACCCGTCTGTTCTTGCCTTTGCAGTTTACGATAGCTTCACCGCTCTTCAGTGCTTCCACAGTGATATATTGCAGCTCGCTAACACGTATTCCCGTACCGCAGATCGTCTGGATGATCAGGTTGAGACGTTCGTTTTTCTTTGCTTTTGCTGCCTCGAGCAAACGAATATACTCCGCACGGGTCAGCTCTTTTTCCTCCGAGCAATAAACCTCTCTTTGCATTTTGAACTGCTTGACACACAGCTCGTGCCATCCGCAAAAGCGCAGAAAGCAGTTCATTGCCGCTATCATAGAATTGGCACTTGCTATCGCATAGGCTTGGGCAAGTTTATTTTTGTAGTCAAGCACTTTCTGCTTGTCGATTTGTGCATCACAAATAAATGACGCAAAGAACTTTACGTCCCGCATATATTTTTCAATCGTCGCCTCACTCCTTTCCTCATTTCTCAAATAGAATTCAAATTCCTGCATTTTCTTTGGGTCTAAAATCTTTTTCATAAAACACTCTCCTTGCGTTAGGTCTTGTTATTATTATTTTACCAAATCTTTACAAATAATCAACAGGCACCCGATATAGAAAGAGTTTTATACCACGGTTTAATATTTTATAATAAAATTATAAAAATTGGAATAAACAAAATGGCAAGTGCATTGAACGATGTAGCAAATAAGCAAAAAAAGTAACGGGATACACCTAAAAAAGAAGTCTCCCGCTCTTACTTTAGCAGCCTTTTTGCAATCAACTCATTAACGCAGTGAATTATTTTAGCAATATCCTCGATTTCATCGGGTGAATATCCCTTCAACAGCACGCTTATTTTGCGTTGGGTTGAATCGCCTTTGTTCTCGCAGTCAGAATCTAACAGCTTAATGCGATATATGCCCAACACCTCAGCAATACGTGCCAAAGTATAGACACTGATGTTTCTATGCCCGCACTCAATCTTACTAACGTAAGTCACTGATAAATCCGCCTTTTCAGCAAGGTCCGCTTGGCTCATATTTCTAAGCTTGCGAGCCGCACATATTTCTTTGCCGAGATTATGTAAAAATATTTTTTCGTTTATCATACTTTATTTCTCCTTTTTTATTACAGAGAGCAGGAATGGTATTGCACCACTGCTGCTCTCTTTTTTGCGTTGACTTCTATCGACAAATTGGAATTTGTTATTCTTGCAAGATGTAACAACCGCTTTGCCGTCTTTATCTAACAAAACTGTCATTCCGCCTGCATAGCCGCTTTGATGATACAAATAATTAACACCGGTTTCTTTGCCAACCCAAATTTCAACGGAATCTGCCCCTTGACTGTAAACTTTTTCAAATCTTTTTTCTTTAGTCATTATAACAACCTCCGTCAAATTCTTATTTATGGATTAGATATTGCACTCCACTGCGACCTTAATAGCTCCGTGGCATTTATTTTCAAACAGCTAATACGCCCCGTCGATCTGTGAGAGCGGATAAGTGTGCGTAATCAGCGGCTCGGTGTCGAGCTTGCCCTCGGCAATTAGCTTCAGCGTTTCCTCCCGGTCGCATCTGTCAACGCCGTCGGTCTTGAAGGTCACATTCTTGCCGTACATATCAGGAAGTGACAATGTCTGTGCTTTATCGTAAAGTACCTGCTCTATGACGGACAAAAAAAGCCGTTTTTGCTCGGCAAAAGGCCTTTGAAAAAGCAAAAACGGCTAGAAAAAATATTTATAGGTAGGTTTTGTAATACAGCTCACAAATTCAAGCTTTGCGGCTGTTTGTGCCGAGCATTATTAAATGCCTTTCTTTGCGGCACGCATTGCCATAATGCGGTTCATTTCGTTGTAGACTATCATATAGCCCTCGTCAACACCCATACCGGGCTTTGCCAAAATCTGCTTGGGCTGAGTCGCCATTGCACAGTGAACGCACACCTGTGCGGATCTGTCGGTTTCGTTGCAGGTTCCGCCTTGATATGCGCCGATGCCCTTTTCCTTGCAGTAAAGCACTGCTTCAATAGTATTGTTGACACCGCCAAGGTCGGGGGTCTTGATCTGAATCATATGTCCTGCCTTGTTGTCTGCAAAGAGCTTAATATCCTCAAGGGTATTGCACCATTCATCGGCAACCAGCTCAACGTCACAGCCACGGCGGTCAAGCTCTCTTGTAAGTCCGGAAAGAGCCTCAATCTGCTCTTCTCTTGTGCTGTCGCAATCCATCGGGCCCTCAATACGAAGCTTGAACGGCTTTGCAATCTCGCCGAGCTTTTCAATATAATCAGCCATTGCAGTATAGTTCTTATTACCAAACACAACACCGATAGTGCCATATACGTCCATATGCATAACGGGCGAATACTCAGCGTATGCACGGTTTTCAAGAATACGGTCACGAAGCCACGCAACGTAATCTGCAAGAAGCTCACCGTTCTTTCCGAGCTTTGTTTCAACGTGGTTGATCAGTGCGTGGGGAAGAACCTGTGCACCCTTGATAATCATCTTATCCGAATTATCATATCTATCGTCACCTGACTGAGTGAAGATCGGAATGGGGGTTTCGGATACCGAGCAGCCGTACTCATCTGCAACTACCTCGCACATCATTCTACCCGTAGCCTTTGCAACGGCATCAAGAAGCGCCTGTGAGACACCGTAGCGAATTGCCGTATGAAGACGCTTGCCATCAACCTGAATTGCTTCCATCATCTTGCAAAGGCCTCTGAAGTCATCAGCCTCACGTCCGACAAGCTCGGGCTTGATATACTTTTCAATTACGGGAATAAAGTCCTCTGCAAGGAAAAGGGGATCACGACCGCCTGCTCCTGAGTACTGAACCGCAGCACAATCGCCGTATGCTATCTGACCGTCCTCGAGAACGATCATAACGGAGATAGACTCACCTGCCTGACGAACGGCACGGAAGCCCTCGGTAATGGGTGTGCCTATATAAAACATACCGTCGTGGCGTGCGCCGCTTTTGATGGCTCTCTGGTCATCGAAATAGAAACCGGTTCTTCCGGCTGAACAAACAATGTTAACAATTTTCATACTTGTTTACTCCTGTTAGCTATTATTAATGTTTGATATTAATACTTGGGACGTCCTACAAGCTTACCCTTGCCGATTGCATAAACGTCATCAACAACCATCTGGAAGCTGGCTGCACGCTTTTCTGACTTTGCTCTCTCTTCGATCTTTTCTCTGTGGAAATCAATAAGCTCCTTGGAGAACGGAAGATGACCGGGCTCCAAAATACGAACCGCACCGTTGTTGTCACGGCAAGGAAGCATCAGACCTGCGTTTGCACGGCAAGGAGCAAAGGGAACGTCAAGAACGCCCGCCTCGACACCACGGCATACACCGACGGCAATATCTCCGTTTCCAAGCTCAAAGCATTTGTCAACGATTGCTCTTGTTTCCTGACGAATAATTTCCTTTTCTGCTTCAAGGTTCTGATCCTTGAGCTCCTGATCGTAAAGCATATTTACAACCTGCTTGGTGCAGCGAAGTCCCTCTGCGTTTGCTTCCATAGTAGGAATTCCTACCGCCTCGTGGGGTGTCTTTACAATAACCTTGGTTGCCTTGGAAAGAGCTGCAATCACGCTGCCGAAAGAAATAACGCCGAACGCCATTGCCTCATCTGCGGGGAATCCACCCATCCACTGGTGAAGAACGGTTGTTACCTGAACGTCGTCATATCCGTATTTATGTAAATACTCCTCTGTAAGCTCCTCAAGTGTTCTGATCGCTGCAACGTCCTGAACCAAATTTCCGCACTGACCGTAGCCAACGGTGATATTCTTTACACCCTGTTCTGCCGCAAGAAGTGCCTCAATAACCGCTGCTGCGTGAGAAATACAAGGAGGAACGAGGGTTCCTGTCAAGGGTCCGAACGGCTCACGGTTAATCGAAACGCCCATTTCCTCGTAAATACCGACAAGGCGGTCTGTGTACTGCCAATCACGAATGGTTCTCTCCATCGGAATGTTCTTGCAGTAGGGCAAATTGTAGGAAATTCCGCCGCCCTCATAGCTTGTAAAGCCGCCTGCCAAGGTAATCTCGGTCAAGAGTCTTGCGTCGGGTGTTCCGTGACGGACCTGCATAGGAACGTTGACACTCTCAATTACACGGCGGCAATTTGCCACACCGTGGTTGACTGCGGGAAAGCCGTTCAGCATAGCTCTGCCGAGACGTATGGATTCCGAAATTCCGTTTTCCGCCTCCTCGTACCTGTTTTGACGGGTATAGCTGTCAATGGTGGAGGGGAGAAGATCTGCCTCGCCAAACTTTTCAAGATATTGCATCAGCTTAATATGCTCCTCAATAACGGGAACACCTGCACGAGGCTGAACCAGCGTGCGTCTGTCACGCTTTGCATCCAAGAGCTTCTTTGAGAACTTTCTATTCTCGGGCATAGCCTTATGATAAGCAACTGCCTCTTCAAGATCTACGTCCTTGCCTGTGGGCCACTGTGCAAGAACCTCTTGACGCTGCTTGTAAAATTGATCGTTGTCTAAACGCTTATTCTGAATATCCATGATACTCAAGCTCCTTTTTCATTATTCTTAGTGCCACGTCGGGATAATAAGAAGAAAGCAATCCCATAGCGGCGAGTATATAAGTTCTGTCAACCCAGATGTTTGCTTTTTTGGGACAAAGTGACTGGGGATGCTCGGGCGAGTAGAGTCCGTGAGCAGCAATCTGCTCCGTTTTCTCCGTATGTATAAGGCTCCCCCCCGTAACTACGATTTCTTTGACCTTCGTCAAGTTTTTTCCCTCTTGAACGAATGTTTGTCCCATCATCGTATACGTTTCATAAATGCTTCCTGCGTGCCGCCTCACCGCCTCCTCTATTGCACTTGATGCAATAGCAAAATCAAGTGCGGCAAGCTCCGCATCTCCCTCGGGAGTTTTGTCTTTGTTCGCTTTTAAATAATCAACCAACTCTAAAACACGGTCCTCTGAAAGACCCGAAAGCTCTGATATACGGCGTATTCCCGCTGCATCAATCACGCCTTGAATGCTATATCGCATTCCGATGTCACCCTCGACCGTTCGCTTCGCATAAGGCTCGGGGAGTCCTTTAAACACCGTGTTCATATGCTCCGGCATACCGTCCGCCATCGAATAGACGTCAGTCGTAGCACCGCCGACATCAACAGCGACAAGGTCGCCTATTCCGCACTCTGTCTCGGTGCCTTTTGAAAGAAGCTCCATCGCCTGCAGGACTGCTGCCGGGGTCGGCATCATAATATCGGACAAAAGCTCGGCTGCTCGGCTAAGCCCCTTTGCTTGAACAATCCTGTTTAGGAAGATCTCTCTGATCTTCTTCTGCGTCGGTTCAATTTCAAGCTTGCCAAACTTCGGCATAACATTTGGACATACGTGAGTTTCAAAGCCGCTCAAAATTCGCTCGCATTCCTTTGCGGCGTTTCTGTTGCCCGCAATCACTATAGGAAAGTCCGGCTTCATTCCTGCTATCATTTTAGCGTTGTGAACAATGCATTCGGTATTACCGCCGTCAGTTCCGCCCACGAGCAAAAAGATATCAGGCTTAAGCTTCTTTATTTCCTCTACGTCATCATCAGTCATCTGAAAGGCGTATATGCCAACCACCTTTGCACCAGCACCAAGGCTTGCCAGCTTTGCCGCCTCTCCGGTCAGTTCCGGTACAAGTCCGCTGGTGACCATTCGCAGGCCACCGGCCGCGGAAGAGCATGCATAGCACTCTGCAAAGTCCAGCTTTCCTGTCTTTTCCTGCAAACGGGCAAGTCCTTCACGCAGACCGTCGTTGATATCAGTCTGCACCGTGGTGTAGGCAGCCGCAGTACCCAACAGGGTCTCCGACTCCACATCCACCGCAGTCAGCTTAGTGTAGGTGCTGCCGAAATCTATCAGCAGGACAGCCTTCACGCCTGCTCACCGTCCATATGTAACAGTTCACGCAGCGCCTGAATGGTGGTCTCGGGTGCGGTGCCGGGAGGGAATGCGCGGTCAAAGAAGTCGGATCGTAGCCATGTCGTTCTGTGAGCCAA
>JAZOQA010000090.1:0-22415 GCA_045655765.1 Eubacteriales bacterium
TGCTCCACCTCGGGGGAGCAAACGACTGCCCCGACTTCGGCAGGCGAGGTGAGCTTTATATGATGTGACATCTGTCACATCATAGTTATCACGCTCTCGGAAAAGAAAACTAAAGTTAGCAAAAAAGAGTCCTTGCGGCTCTTTTTTGTTTTGGAACCCCTTTGCGGAGCCGTTTCGCTTTGCGAAACGAAGCCCCTGAAGCTCGCCGTGTTGCTCCACCTCGGGGGAGCAAACGACTGCCCCGACTTCGGCAGGCGAGGTGAGCTTTATATGATGTGACATCTGTCACATCATAGTTATCACGCTCTCGGAAAAGAAAACTAAAGTTAATAAAAAAGACAGAGAATTTTCAAGTGCTCTCTCTCTGTCTTTTTTGTTGGGTGGGGTTATACCCCGCTGCTTTCTTAAATCGAAAATCCTAAAATGAAAGCCAAGACGGTAACGGCGATTGACACTACAGAAATTCCGAGAGCTATGCTGCCTACAATGATAGTCGCCTTAGGCTTTGCAAGCTGACTCTTTTTTAGCTTAAAGTAACGAAGCACCGCCAAAAGAGAGAGAATGAAAGCAATAACCGATGCTATAAGTCCGGCGAAGCCAAATATAATCAAAAACACAAGGGCAAAAGCGGCTCCGATTCCTGACCAGCCTCCGATTTGGGTGCTTTCGATTGCCGAAAATGCAAGCGAGAGCGAAAACACCGCAGCTAAAGCGGCAGGAATGTCAAAAATCAACGCAATTATCGCACGGGCTAAGCCTTTTTTCTTTACGGGCTTTACTTTTTCTTCTGTTCTTGTATCCAAGCCTTCAACAAGGATGCCATTTTCGTTTTTAATTTCATTTTCAGTCTGACAAGAATTACAGTTCATAAAAGCCTCCTTTTTTCAATTTATAAAATACTTTCTTACAACAATCTAAAGCTTCAAAACCGTTTTTAAATTAAAGCTTTCCACACCGTCAGCACAAAGCGAGAGTACGTATTCCCTCCCAAAAAGCTTCACCGTCTGCCAAACGGCACGTCCATCCGTTTCGATTTCCGAGGGCTTCATTACTCCGGTGCCGCTTGCCTTAAATATGCTCTCCTTCATACTCCAAAGTGCTATAAGACACACGTCTTGCTCCTCTTTGGGCAGACTTAATATTTTCTGTCTCTCACGCTCTGTGAGGGCTTTTTTTATTAAAAACTCGACACGCCCCCGCACCTTTGCCTCTATGTCTACGCCAACAGGCTCTGTGAAAACCGCAACAGCTACAGCCCCGTCGGTATGAGAAATGGAGAACTCGACACCCTCTGCGTGCCAGCTGCCGTCAGCGTTTTTTGTAAATTCAAGCTCCGAGGCTTTTATGCCAAGGGATTCCAAAAGTGCATATTCAAGCAGCCGCCAAGCAAAAAAACGCTCACGCCTAAGCCTTTGCGAGCGTGCCTGCTCTATATATTCTCTGCGAGCATCACAGCTTATAACGTCTGTATTGATGCTGCCCGTCGGAATCGGCATTACGTACACGCAAGGGGTGGCTTTTGCTTTTTCCATACTTGAATTTTCCATACTCCTCTCCGACAAAGCTTTTGGCACTTTCACTTTATTATAACATATATGCCTAAAAATTGCAATACCCAAAGGCGGGGGCATAAAAAGCACTGAAAATCCGCCTTGGAAAGAGTCATATAACCTTGACTATACTACAACTTTATGGTAAAATAGATAATAGCTTTAAATTATGGGATAAAATCAAGGAGTCAAGCTAAATGAATTACAGAGAAGAATCATTAAAAAAGCATTACGAGTGGCGAGGTAAGATTGAAATCAAGTCGAAAGTGGAGATAAAGGGTCGTGAGGACCTCTCCCTTGCATACACCCCCGGCGTTGCAGAGCCTTGCCTTGAAATACAAAAGGACGAATCACGCTCCTTTGACCTGACACGCAGATGGAACACCGTTGCGGTTATTACCGACGGCACAGCGGTCCTCGGTCTTGGCGACATCGGTCCTGTTGCAGGTATGCCTGTTATGGAGGGAAAGGCACTTCTTTTTAAAGAGTTCGGCGGCGTTGACGCAATCCCCCTTTGCATAAAATCAAAGGACACAGACGAGCTTGTAAGAACCATATATCTTCTCTCGGGCAGCTTTGGCGGAATTAACCTTGAGGACATCTCCGCTCCGAGATGCTTCGAGATAGAAAGAAGACTAAAGGAGCTGTGCGACATTCCCGTTTTCCACGACGACCAGCACGGCACGGCTATCGTTCTCGGCGCGGCTCTCATCAACGCTCTTAAGGTAGTAAAAAAGGACATAGGGGCTATCCGTGTTGTAATAAACGGTGCGGGAAGTGCGGGAATAGCCATAGCACGCTTCCTTATCGATCTTGGTGTTTCGGATATGATTGTCTGCGACAAAATAGGCACTCTCATACCGAACAAGGCGGGAATGACCGAGCCTCAGGCGGCTCTTGCGGAAATTACGAACAAGGATCGTCTTGACGGCACTCTTGCCGACGCTCTTGTCGGGGCTGACGTGTTTATCGGCGTTTCTGCCCCCGGCATAGTTACGCCCGAAATGATTAGCAAAATGAAAGAGCGTGCGGTAGTCTTCCCTATGGCTAACCCCACGCCCGAAATTATGCCCGAGCTTGCAAAGGAGGGCGGTGCTGCGGTCGTTGGCACAGGAAGAAGTGACTACCCCAACCAAATCAACAATGTACTTGCGTTTCCGGGCATCTTCAGGGGTGCACTTGACGCAAGAGCCTCCGAGATAAACGAACAAATGAAGCTTGCAACGGCATACGCCATAGCCTCTCTCGTTTCTGACGAGGAGCTTTCGGAGGATTACATTTTACCAAACGCCTTTGACGAGCGTGTCGGAAGCACCGTCGCCAAGGCTGTCGCCGAGGCGGCAAGAAAAACGGGCGTCGCAAGAATTTAAAGCACAAAATCTTTAAATTTTCCGCAACCTATAGCTTATGAACAAAAAGACTTGAATGAAAGCCTCATTCAAGTCTTTTTGTGTTGCTTTTGTGAGCTTATATTTATCAATTTGGCTTCGCCAAAGGTTATGATATGACCGTTTCTGCGAAACGGTCATATTTGATTTGAGGTTTGTTCAAATCATTCCCACTCAATAGTTCCTGTGGGCTTGGGGGTAATGTCGTAGAGGACTCTGTTTATTCCCTCGACCTCGCCTGTGATACGAGCGGTGATGGTGGCAAGAACGGAATAGGGTATTTCCTCTATTGATGCGCTCATTGCGTCCTTTGTGTTTACGGCACGGATGATTGCGGGCCAGCCCTCATAGCGGCTGTCGTCCTTTACGCCGACCGACTTGATGTCGGGGATTACCACAAAGTACTGCCATACACGCTCTGCAAGACCCGACTTGTCAAACTCGTCACGCAGAATTGCGTCAGCCTCACGAAGAGCATTAAGACGGTCTCTTGTGATTGCACCGAGGCAGCGTACGCCAAGTCCCGGACCGGGGAACGGCTGACGGTATACCATCTTGTGAGGAAGTCCGAGTGCCTCGCCGACAACACGCACCTCGTCCTTGTAAAGGAGCTTCAAAGGCTCAACAAGCGAGAACTTAAGGTCGTCGGGAAGACCGCCGACGTTGTGGTGGGACTTTACAGCCTTTTTGCCCTCTGCCTGCTTTATGCTTTCAAGAATGTCGGGGTAAATCGTGCCCTGTGCAAGGAACTCAACTCCGTCAAGCTTGCGTGCCTCGTCGGCGAACACGTTGATGAACTCCGCACCTATAATTTTTCTCTTTCTCTCGGGGTCGGACACTCCTGCCAAGAGGTCGAGGAATCTGTCGGTTGCGTCAACGTAGATGAGGTTGGCATCAAGCTGACCTTGGAAAAGCTCTATAACGCCCTCCGACTCGTTCTTACGCATAAGTCCGTGATTTACGTGCACACATACGAGTTGCTTGCCTATCGCCTTAATAAGAAGTGCTGCCACAACAGAGCTGTCAACGCCGCCCGAAAGTGCAAGAAGCACCTTTTTGTCTCCTACCTGCTCACGCACCGCACGAATTTGCTCCTCTATAAAAGCATCTGCCAACTCCTTTGTGGTAATGCGGGGCATAGAATCCGGTCTCTTATTTACATCCATTTTTTAACGTCTCCTTGGAATTTTAAATTTTTATTTTATTTTTATATTATACACTATCTCGTGCTTGATTACAAGATATTTTTCTCACAAAATTTAAAAAATTTCATAAAATGCAAGTGAAGCTCAAAAAGAACACAAAAGGGAGGAAAAAGCCTATGCTGATGACCAAGCCCTACAATAGAGAAAACGCTGTTGCATACGCAAAGAAATACGCATTCTCACAAAATCCGATTTTCGGAAATTTCGCAGGTATCGGCGGAAACTGCACCAACTTCGTCTCGCAGGCACTTTATGCAGGCACGTGCGTGATGAACTACACCGCAACTTACGGGTGGTTTTACATTTCCTTAAACGAACGCTCGCCCTCGTGGACGGGGGTGGACTTCTTCTTCAACTTCATAACGCAAAATCAGGGAATAGGACCCTTTGGCGAAAATTCCACGCCGGACAATATGGAGATTGGAGACATAATTCAGCTTGGAAACGAGGAGGAGGGATTTTATCACACTCTACTCATTGTCGGCTTTGAAGAAAACGACATTCTCGTTGCAGCCCAAACGGACAACGCCTACGCAAGACCTCTTTCCACGTATACGTACGGCTTTGCAAGGTACATCAAAATCCTCGGAGCGAGAATAGAAGTCCCCGACTCCTCGGACTGCTTTCAAAGCGTTTATGATGGCATAGCAATAATAAGCGGCGTGTAAAAGAAGCCGAGAAGCGATGCTTTTTCGCTTCTCGGCTTAATTTTTGTTTATTCATCTGTTTTTTCGGGGTAAATAAGGTCCTTTACCTCGCTCGGCACACTCGGCAGAGCCTCGCTTTTAGCAAAGCTGAACGCCCCGAGCCTCGTCAGGCTCACCGACCCGTTCTTCAACGTCAGACGCACCGAGCCTGTGCCGGCGGTTCCCGTCTTCGCCTCTAAGTCAAGCTCGGTCAGATAGGTGTTCGGGTCTAAAAGCTCGGAACGCATATCCCCGGGCAGCTCTGCCCCGCTTGGTACGGTCAAGCTCTTCGGCTCGGCAAGGGTCGTAAAATCAAGCACAAGACCGCCGCCCGCTTTAAGTGCGAACGCCAATTTAAGCGACACCTCTCTGTCGCCGACAACCGACACCTCTGTGCCCTGCTCGCTTTCTGTCGTTTTTATAATTCCGCCCGAGAGAGTATTTTTAAACGACAAGTCGAGATTTACAAGCCGCCCTGTGGCAAGGGTGCAGGAAATCTGCGCCTCCGTGTTCGAAAGAGAGCCGTCAACGCTCTCGGTAGTCAAATCAAGCTCCGTTCTTTCGGGGTACGTGCGTCCCGAATCAAGACCGACGTACAAATCTGCCAGAACCGTCTTGACGGTGCCGTCCGTGTATTCACCTATCGCCCCCGCACTCACCGAAAGCTTGATGCCCATTATACGCTTCATCTTTAGCACAAAGCCGAGATGCGCCTCGATTCGGGTTTCAAGGTCGGAAGCAAGAACTGAAAGCTCGGAAAGCTCCGCCTCCGTAAGCTCGCTTGGCAGCTTGCCAACAGATAGGCAAAAGGCAGCGGAATAAACCCCACGGCACAGCTGCTTCATATATTCGTCATTCAGGTAGTACGTACCGTCCGAATAGGTGATGTCGTCTTTGGTAATATCCGAGAGGTCAAAATACTCCTCCGCAAGAGAAATGCACTGTCTGAGATACGAAATGGCGGTACCCGTGTTAAGATTTTCTCCAAAACTCTTTTCTTCAAGCACATATCCGTCACCGCCCTGAGTCACGCTCAAAAGCCCCGAGTCGGAAACGCCAAGATACCTCACCGACCCCTCCGAGTCATAAATCAAAACTCCCTCATTCAGCGTCAAGCTAAGCTCCGATGAGCCTGAAAACGAGTCGGCAGGAAGCGAAATCTGTGCGGCATATTCTCCAAGCAACGACCGAAAATCCGCATCCGCCACAGCTCGCTCGAACATAGCAAGTGCCTCGGAGAGCGACAGGTCGTGAAGCTCGTTTTTCAGCACATTTTTTCCGTCGTCTATATCCTCGGGCGTCGGGTAAGCCGTGTTGTCAGCGTCATCTTCCGTACAAGAAAGCAGCACCGCCGCAGACGCAAGCAAAAGAAAAAGCGTAAGAATAAACGAAATGAGCCTTTTCATAATAATCTCCTATCAAATTCAGCCATTCTCGCTCTTAAAATAAAGCGAGAGCCAATCTATTCTCGCCTCACACCACGAAATGACCTCGGCATAACAATCGCTTTGGCTCGAGCCGACTCTATACCAATGCCAACGCAGGTGGTTGCGTAGGGCATAATCGGCAATGCGTGCCTCGTCCGCCTTTACCGTATTAAGAGCCTGCATAAGCTTTGGCTTTGCTTCTTCAAGACGGGTGCTTACCATAGCCTTAAACTCGGGGGATTTCTTCTGCATATTGTCAAACCAGTTGTCAATGGAGCGAAGCCCCTCGGTCTTATCACGGTATGCATTCTTTTCATCTCCGAGGGACGGACCCATAGCACTCCAATCGAAGTCCCAGACAGGTCCCATCTTCATCTTTCCGTCCTGCGACTTATACATATAAACGGACTTCCAGTTAATTTCGGGCTGACCCATAACCTCTTGAACTATATAAAAATCTATGAACGTATCTATATCCACAAGCTCGGAGAGCGTGGCAAGGTCTCCCGCACGGCAAGCGGCATCAACCCTATTTATATAATTCTGAATATAGGCAAACTGCTCGTCAGCGACAGCCTCATTACGCTCGTCCGCCTCGGGATATTTGATATTATAAGGTCTGCCTGCGACCTTGAACCAATCAACGCCCTCTGTGCCCTCGCTCGGTGCGTAATCGTCAAGCTCAACGAGGAAAGGGACCTCTATAAGCTCGGTGTGCTCAACATCGTCACTCTTAACCGCTGCTCTGCCCTTGTTTTCATCGACCTGATCAGTCATAAGGTAAAGCCCGTTATACTCCCCGTTGAGGTAAAGCTCCACGTAATTGTAAGACGGCACGAACACGTCGGTTCCAAGTGCATCTGCCATAGTAAAAGCAAGGCGGTCCTTTACGACGGAAAAGTCGTTGTAAAGTGCTAAAAGCACCCAGCTTTTGTTCTTTTCCTCACCGAAGACGGATACCTTTTCATCGAATTTAATTCTGTACGGCTTCTTCGGGAAGTACTGCCACGTTGTGTTCCCACGGCCTCGAATCCCCGCAGAACAAGACTGAATCTCTGTACCCGAAACAGAAACCGAGCATTTTACGTATTCCTCCTTGGACTCGATTTCTGCCTCATTTTCCGTCAAAACGTCAACACGGGGTATGGCCCGTTGCTCCTCGCACCTTGACGAGACACTCTTGTAGCGTATGAATGCAATAAGGCTATACACCGCCGCTGTAAGTATACAAAGCACCAGAACGAGAGCAACTATTTTCAAAATTCTTTTTAAGACTATGCTCATTTTAAATTCTTCCGTTTTTCTTATTTTTTCTTTAAAGCCGCTTCGTTATTCGACCCTTTTCTTTCCTTATATATATAATATCATAAACAGGTTCTTTTGTCAATTAAAAAACGGTGTGAGCAGAGCCGTTTTGCCAAAGCCCAAAATCACACCGTTTCTCATTTTTATATAAGTATTACGACTCGCCCTGGGAGCTTACGAAAACGACCTTGCCGAGCTTGCTCATCTTTTTCTCTGCGAATTCAAGATGCACGACCCACTCAAGATACTCCTCGTCGGCATATATTGCTTCAACCTCGCTGCGATAAGGTGCTACTGCCTCTTCATACTCTTCGTCGGTATTGTAATTCTCTCGCTTTATTCCGAGCGTGGATAGGTATGTGGCAAGCTCCTCTTCAACAATCGCCTTTGCAAGCTTGTCAAACTCCTCCTCGGTGGGAAGCAAGCCCTCCGCACGCGCGACGTAATAGAATATAAGCTTTTGCTTTACCTCGCTTTCGGCTTGGCTCTTAAAATATTGCTCCCACGGAACCTTTGCACCCAGGTACTGTGCGTAAGCGTTTGCATAAGCGTCAAATGACGGGTAGCCGCCGTCGTTTTCCTCGTACGCCTCCTCGATTTGCTTCTTGTACTCTATGAAAATTCTACGCAGCTCGTCCTCGGGCAGCTCCTTTATTTGGGCTATAGAATAAAGATGCGTCCACATCGCCTCGATGAGTATTTGGTCAATCTCTGCCGCTTCATCGTCCTCGAGCTTCTTTTTTACGTATTTGCGGAACTTTTCCACCGTATCCTCGCCCTCGTACTTTGAAAGCTCCTCATCCTTAATCTCCAGAGTCTTTTCAATGAACGTCTTGTCAAGGGTGGGAACGGTGTACTTGTTTACATAAGATATATAAAGCTCAAACGTAACCTCCTTGCCCTGCAAGCTTACGTCGGAATACGTGCAGGGCACGGTGGTTTTGACGGTGAGCGTCTCACGCTCGGGATTTTCCTCGTGAATAGCGTAATCTATCAACAGGCTTCTGTAATGTATGCTCGAGTATTCCTCGGTTTTAAACGAATCTGTGCTTTGATGCTCGTCGCCTATTGTGAGTCCTTTAATATACGCCGTAAAGCCCTCACCCCAAGCCTTGTCAATACCTGTCTCATCAGATAGGTCCAGCCTCACGGACTTGCCGCTCTTAGACGTAGCACCGTTATAGAGTGCGCTGTACGTGATGTAGACGATGTCGCCGTCCTGCGGTCTGCCGCTAGTCTTTATGCGGTAGGAGGAGTATTTTGAAAGCTCCTCGCCTACAAGCTCAAGCTCAAGATGAAGTCCAAGCGTGTCAAGCGAGCCACCTCCTACGGTATACGTGCGAGCACTCTCCGCAGTTATAGAAAAATTGCTGAATTCGGGCAGCTCAGTCCTTACGCCGTCCTCCTCGGTGTAAGCCTTAAAAAACAGATTTATGTCGTCACCTACGTCAATCTTAGCATCCTTTGCACCCGTGGAGATTATTTTGCCCCTGCGGCTTGCCAAAATTCTCATTATCGCCGTGTCAACGGTACGCTCGGTTATCTGATCAGAGGCAATCTTGACCTCGTAGCCCTTATAGCCGTAGTAGTTTTCGGAGGATATGTAAATATATTTGCTCAAATCCTCATTTACGTAGTCAAAGCGTTCTATTTCCTCGTCAAGGAAATAAAAAACTCCCAAAAGCACACCCGCCAGTGAAGCGAGGATAAGCAGTGCAGCTATTATAATTTTCAGTTTTCCGCTCTTTTTCGCTGTAACACTTACGGGTGAAGTCGCCTGTGTCGGTCGGCTCTTGCGTTTTTTGTTTTCCATATCTCTACCCCTTAATTATGTCTTTGGAGGAATGAGTCTGCGTATTCGGTTGCCAAGGTGTCGCATCTCTCGTTATAATCGTGACCGTTATGACCCTTGACCCAAACGAACGTCACGCTGTGATGCTGTGTAAGTGCATAAAGTCTTTCCCAAAGGTCGGGGTTTTTAAGCTCCTCACGCCCTCTTTTCCAGCCGTTTTTCTTCCAAGAATCGACCCAGCCCTGATTATATGCGTCTACAAGATAGCGAGAGTCGGAATAAAGCGTCACCTCGCACCTCTCCTTTAAAGCCTCAAGCCCCGAAATCGCCCCAAGAAGCTCCATTCTGTTATTCGTTGTTTCACATTCGCCGCCCGAAAGCTCTTTTTCATACTTGCCGTATACGAGTATTGCACCCCAGCCGCCACGGCCGGGATTGCCCCGACAAGCTCCGTCGGTATAAAGCTCTACCTTTTTCATTCATTCTTCCCTCTTTCAAGGAATTCTGTTAAAAACGAAATCCGACAGCCTTTGCTGTCGGATTTCTGTTCGCTGTCTCTTATCTTTTTGGGCAAAGTGAGAGAGCTTTGCCCGAGCCTTTAAGTCTTTTCCGAGGTGGCTTATGCCTTGGTCTTAAAGGTGTATTTTATTTTCTTATAGTCAAAGAGTCCGTCATCGTTGGTCTCTACTCTACCGTCAGAATCCTTTGCTACCTCAAGCAATCCGTTAAAGAGCTTGTCGGCCTGCTTTGCGTTACGGAACGACTGCTCGGTCATATATTCCATACCGTAGTAAGCATAGAACTCTGCAAGGCTCTCGTTGTACTCCTCCTCGAAATCAGCCTCAAACTCATCGTCGCTATATACATATCCAAGTGCCTTTGCGGCAGCGTATATTCTTACAATCTCCGCAACGTAATCTCTTGCGTCGCTCTTGAGCTTGTCTTTTGCGGCACTGAACGAAGAGGTCTTGGTCTCAGTGATGAGATAAAGCTCAAAGTCACCGTTGTAGGTCTCGTAAAGAGTGGTGCTTGCAGTGCTGTTTGCACTGGTGAAGAACTCGTACTTGTGAGACTCATAAAGCTTGTCGTAGAATTCGTTTACCGCACCACGAGGAAGCTCCTCCTTGTTTACGATTACGAAATCCTTAATTGCGTTGTATACGACAACCATAATATTCTTGTTTATTTCCTCAAAGTAGCCGTCCTCAAGGTTTTCGTAGCACGACTGCTTGAAATCTGTGAGAATGAGAGCCTCAACGTCAGTAGAGGGCTGACCCTTTCCTGCCTCGGCAAAGTCAAGCTCGATGTCAAGATCTCTGATTTCTCCATCTTCCTCGGACTCTTCTCCCTCTGCGGGCTTCTTTTCGGCATTAAGAATCTTTTCTACAACTGCATTGCGCTCAGTCTCTGCTTGCTCAAACTTCTGCTTTGCACCTACGACAGGCTCCTTCTTATCCTCTTGGTCTGTCTCGTCTGCGGTAAGAGAAGCCTCAGGCTCACCGTCCTCGGGATCGCTTTCGTCTTCCTTTGTGCCGTTGAGCGCTTCGTCAGCCTTGTCAAAGGCCTTCTGTTCCTCTTCAAGGTCTTCCTCTGCGGTCTTTATGTTTTTCTTGGTCTGATCAACGAAATCCTTAGCCTTGTTTTCCTCGGTTGTAGCGGTGTTGTAAGCCTTTGCAGCCGCCTCCGCCTCTGCCTTTGCAGCCTCTATTTCCTCGGAGGTTGCATCAGAATTGTTCTTCAATGCCTCGTAAGCCGCATCAGCGGTGTTCTTCGCTGCAAGAGCGTCTGCAACCGCCTTGGTTGCGTCTGCAAGCTTCGCTTCGGCATCATTAAGAGTTGTTGCAAGCTCCTCGAGCTTCTTCTTTGCCGCATCAAGATCCTCTTTTGCATCGTCGTAGGAATCCTGTGCCTTGTCAAGAGCCGCCTTTTCGGTCTCGTAGGTCTTCTGAAGGGTTGCAAACTCCTTGATGAGCTCTACTAAGGTCTTGGTTACTTCCTTGTCCTCACCGGTGGTCTCATCCTTTTCGGTATAGGTGTAAACGTAGTCCTCGCTGGAGAATATTTCAAGTGCGTCAACTGTAATCTCGGAGCCGTAGAAAACCGTAAGAATTTCTTTTGCACCAAAGCTTACGCTCTTGTAATATACGGGATATACGTAGTAATTAATTTGAACGTCGGTAAGGTCAACCTGGTCACCGAAGATATCCTTGAGCTTGTTTTTAGAATTGGTTGTCTGCTCTTGGTCGGTGTCTTCCTCTGTATCCTCCTCGGCTTCGCCCTCGGAGTCGTCCTCTGCTTCAGAGGGGTAGGTTACAACCTCTATATCCTCAAGAGCCTTGCCGCCCTCGATAATTCCCGAAACGGTAACGTCAGTATAAGTAACTGTTACGCTCGGCTCGACAGTCTCGGTGTTCTCCTCGGTCTGAGGTGCAGATTCGTCAGAGCTGTCACCCTCCTCGGTCTGGTCTACGGGGGTCTTGTATGCATCTGCATACTTCTTTGCGACGGTCTTGCCTACAAGAGAGTTAAGGAACTCCTCAAGCTCAACAAGCTCGGAGAGCGCTGCGTCAACCGTGTACTCGCCCTCTGCTTGAGGAACGTATATGGGGAGGTTGCTGACCGTCTTCTTCACCGTGTCTACCTTGCCCTCCTCATCGGTGGTCTTACAGGTGTAGGTGAAAGATACGAGAATATAGTCGCCCGCCTCAACCTTTGCGGTCTTGTCGGTGTTGATTTCGTATGCGTAGTCCTCAAATTTCTTGCCCTCGAGCGCTTCAATAATTGCACTTACAAGGTCGTTGTCCTCGTTGTCGTAAAGGCCAAGCTGAAGATACGTTGCATAGTCATCAAGCATATAGCTGTTGCCCTTGGAGTTCTGGAACGTAAAAATGTGCGTCTTTCCGTCAACTACGGCACTTGCATAATAGCAGTAATAAACAAGATCAAGCATATCGGGAGCACCTGTCTTGTACTCCTCGGGGTCGCTATTGTCAGCATTTGCAAGGCTTCTCCAAATGAGATCCCAGGTCTGCTTTTCTCTTTCCGTTTTATCGGTAGTGAACTCACCGTCCTCAATAATAACGTTCAGAAGCGCCTTCTGAAGCTCGGTGAGATTTACGGAGGTACAATCCTCAAGATCGACGTCCGAATAGTCGTATTCTCCACAGCCTACAAGAGCAAGTACGCTCATTGCAAGCACGAGAACAAGAGCAATAATTCTCTTTTTCATTTGTTTTCCCTCTATATTTTATTTTTTATTTACCGTTATTTCTCTTTGCAAATCACAGCGAAAAAATAAAATTTCGCCACGTATGCATATTAGGCAAGCCTTATTATATCATATCTTTTTAAAAAAAGCAACTGTTTTTTGAAAAATATTATAATTTATATATTATTAAATATTATTTAGTAATTTTATACAAAGAATAGCTCTCCGCAGGAAAAAATCCCGAAGCGGAGAGCCTTTTATGCCATTTTTGAATTACTGCTTGCCGACGTAATCGGGGTATGCATCCTCGACGTCTATCGTCTCACCGTTCAGAATTCCAAGAAAAGCGAAAACTATCTTCTTGAATGCGAAGCTTGAGAGGTAGAGATCCGAGGAATAAGCACCGTCGTTCACGTTGCCGTTTCTGTCCGTTTCATATATCCGAACCATAATACGGCTTGCGTCACATCTGTAAAATTCATAGCAATAGCGTATATTCGTGCTTGCGTTTTTGTTGGAGTCATTGAGCTTCATCGTCAAACGCATAAGGGGTGCGTGAGCATCGGAGGTGTCACCGTCGCCGTTGGGATCAAGGACTGCCGCCTGCTCCTCGTCCGTCAGGGAGCTGCCCTCGTATTTAGTATTGAACATAAGGAGTATAAGCTCCTTGAACATACTTGTGCCAAGGCTGTCGTTGTCGGTATAAAGCGGCTTTCCGTGAAGTCCGTTATAGAACTCCTCAAGAAGAATATGACCGCTCGACGAAAGGGAATTCCATCTTCCCGAATCCTTTAAAAACTTTTCAAGCTTCGTTTCAAAATTAGAATCGCCCTTTTGCGTCAGACGCACGTCCGTCCACTTAAAGGATGTAAGAGCGCTTGTGTTTTCGGGCTTTGTAAGCTCTGTGTAAATCTCACCCGTAATAGCATCCTTGTATCGGTTGCTGTGCGAGAGGGTAAACGTGTAATCTCCCGCAAGGTCTGACATCATAAACTGTGCTTTAAGCTCCTCAATGTTAGTAACGTCAACGAGCATAAGGCTGCGTCTTGCCCAGAAATCAACGGTATCGAAATCAAGGTATGCAAACGCATCCGCCTCAATTTTTACTATAATATCGTAAAGCTCCGAGGCAACTATTCTGTATTCCGAGTCTGTTTCTACGTCATATTTTGCATCGCTCACGTGCATAACGAAGTCGAGCGTACGTGTGTAGCCGTAGTCGTCAAGCTCGTTGTCCGCCGTTTCATTTGATACGAACATATCCCTCGGAAGCTTGAAAATTACAGTATTGGCATAGCATCCGTAATCCTGCAGGCTTTGCTCGGTTATGCCGATTTTCAAGGTTTCAAAGCCCTCAAGACCGTCCGCCTTTTGAGTTTCAAGAATGCCGCCAAGACGCTTTACAACAAGCTCGCACGAGGTCTGGTTGATGGCGTATAGCATACTCGTTTCATTGCTCTTTTCGTAGAACGACTCGCCGTAGAACGGGTCTCTGTAGGATGCGTTTACAAACGAAAATCCTATAACGTGCTCGCTCTTCCAGAACGAGGAGATGCTTTCAAACTCATAGGTTGTGAAATCACTCATCGGCTGACGGAAGAGTTTTTCGGAAAATACGAGAGTCTCCTTGGGCTTGTCGGCGTCTACCATCTTTTTGATTGCTGTGCGAAGCTTTTTCATATTTGTCACCTCGTCAGCGTTCGGCACCATTGAAAAGACGCCGATCTGGGGAGTCTGAACCTCGCCCCCCATTACATAGTAATAGCGGTAAATTACCAGCGAATTATTCGTAAGCTTGCCGGAGGTGTTGAGCTTTTGCTCTATGGGCTTTCCGTTCTCGTCATACGTTACCTCATATATTGCGAGTATAGATTGGAGATAGAACGACGAGGTCTTATAGGAAAGAGCGGTGGGTGTGCCGTCCTCGTTTTCAACCTCATAATCAATCTGCAGCTCTGTGTCTTTTGGCTTGTCTCCTACGGCGAGCGCTCTGATTTCAGAGGTATCTATGCCGACCTTGTCAAGCATATCGAGGTCGAGTATGCCGTGATACGGCACGTAAATCGACTCAACCTCCGTCTTGCCCTCGGCGTTTGTTGTTTGATGCTGAACGACGTTACTCTTTTCACCGTCGATATAAAGCTCATAGCTTACACGCACGTAGCGATTGTCTCCTACGGCAAAGCCCGCCGTTTCGTTGTCACCGTCTCTTGTAATAACCGCTTCAATCTCAAGAATTTTATAAACGTAGCTCTCCCCCTCGGTAGCAAATTTTTCATAAAGAAGGCTTTGCTTCGTTCCAAGCTCTCCTCCTACACCGGAGCCTGAGAGAGCGGAAATCAGGTAGGAATACAGCTCGTTATTCTTGTAATCGGAAACGCCGAAATCGTATTTTCCAAGCTCGTCCTTTACAAGGCTGTCGGTTATTTCACCCTTTACGTTCTCAAAAATATAGTTTGGCGAATATGCGTTTATTTCACCGAAGACGTGAGTGACCTTCTTCATCTCCTTGTCGGAAAGAGGAAGCGTGCCGTCCTTGTAAAGCTCGTTTGCAAGCTGGGAGAAGCCCGGGGTGATATAGGGGGCGTAGAGTGCGTGAGAGTTGTTTTCAAGTCCTCCCGAGACAAGCACAGGGTTGACAAACGCCTCAACTCCGTAAAGAGCAAATCTGAAATAGTTAAGCTCTCTTGCAACGTAAATATAGTCTCTGCCGTCAACTCTGAAATAATAGCCCGAGCCTGTTATAGTCTCCGAGCCAAGCTCAACGGTGTGGTAGCACTCGTTTTTTTCGGCATCGGTGTAAAAGAACCTGATGGTCTTCTTCACCTTTTCTTCCGCCGCTTGCGCACCGTCAGAGGCAGAATCCGGAGAAAGTCCGTAGTGTGCGAGCAGCTGATTACGCTCGTCTAAGTCCTCGGGCAGATGAACTCTGTCGTCGAAATAAGGCGCGCGTATAGCAGCAATAAGATACGTCAAAAGAGGTATCATATCGTAGCCGTCACCCGTCACCTTGGCATAAAGCTTGTCATAGGTAAGTCCATCCTCCTTTACGAGGATTTCGGGATAATAAATCTTAAAGTTGCCCTCGCTGTCATAATATCCGATTTCAAAGTTGCCGCTCGCCGTAGGTCTTCCGAGCACGTACGTGCCCTTCTCGTTTTGAACCTGTATTGACGTAATTTGCGACTCCTTTATCTCGGGATACGCAATAGGCTGGGAATTGTATCTGCTCTCCTCATCATAAATGGGAAAAAGCTCCTTGGGAGGCGTTGCCGAATCCTCAGGCTCCACACGGGCAAGAAGCACCGCCGTAACCGTAAGTGCTGCTAATATAGCTAAAAGAACGGAGATGAGCACGATGTTGCGTTTGGTCTTGTTTTTCTTTCTTGTAAATTGCATACCTATCTCCTTTCTTACAAATATCTACGTCTGATTCTTACCGCAGCACCTATTACAAGCAAAACGGCGGGAACGGAGCAGGAAATCACCACAAGCGCGGTCGTGACTCCGTCTGTCAGAGCCTTGGTCGTGCCCTTGATGGTCGCATCGGAGTTGTAAATAGTTGTAGCCACGTCGGAGAGAACGTCGTATACAAGCTGCTTGCCTCCGTATTTCGACGAGTTCATAGACGTTCCGCCGAGGTCCGTAGATGCGTATATATCTGTCCTCGAAATGTTGTTTACAAGGGCAGAAACCATATCGAAATTGGCAATAGAGCCGTCGGAGAGAAGCTCGTTTGATAAAAACTCTGCGCTGTTGGCACAGAATACGTAGGAATATTCAGCCTCGTTGGTATAGCTGTCAAGCGCATAGCGAACCGAAACCGCCGCAAGGTCACGCGCAACGTCCACCTCGTCAATGCTTGAGCCGTCTTTCGATGCCACTGCTGTGGTATAGGACTTCATAAACGGATTGTAGGTGACGGAGACGTTGTTCGCACCCGGCTCATCAACCCTGTCAGTCAAGTAAAAGGAGCAGGAGATATAGCCCGTGTTGGTATATACGGTATGAGGGGCGGAGGGGCGTGATGCAAATTCTCCGTAAATTGCGTTTGCATAGCTGTCGGTATTTGTTTCGTAAACGCCGAGAACCTCGTTTGGCTTTCCTGCATTGTTTACGTCGTCGGTTATCCTGTACGTCGAGAAATCAAAGCCCCAGCCAAAGAGGAAGTTTTCAAGGTTCGAGAGCGTTATTGCGTAGTCCTTTGTCACCATTACCGCACCTTGGTCCTCACGAAGATAGCGGTCTACTTTTTCCGTCTCGGTGACGTAGAAGAACTTGTCCCTGTCAGCCTCGTCATAATCCAAATCAAAATCGACAGTCGGATTGTTGATAATAAGAAGCTTGCAGTCCTCGGGGATTTCTTCAACCGCAGGGTCTGTGAGGTCTATGGTCTTTACGTCAAGACCTCTTTCAAGAAGCAAGTAATAAAGCTGCTCCGCATCGTGGTTTGTGGAGTTTTCCTTGTTGTCGGGATCAAAGTAGGTCTCGCCGTGTCCTGTCGAGAAATATGCGACAGGCTTGTTCACTGCGGTGACGGACATAATTATAGTAGCGAGCTTGTATTCGCCGTTGTAGGAGAAATATGAATCTTCGCTCGTCACTGTCCAAAAGGACTCCGCATCGGTGATTCGGTATGTGTCGCCGTAGGATATTATAATGTTTGTCGGCTCAAATTCGGTAAGAGAGGTAACTCTGAACTGTGCAACCTTGGTAGGCTCGTAGATTACGTTCAGCGTTTCTACCTCTACGTTTTCAAATTCCTTTTGCATTTGAAGCGACATAAGATAGACTATACGTGTCACGGTATTTTCCATAAGGGTGTCGGGGTCGCTGCAAAAGATGATTTTCAGCTTTTTGTCACCCTCATTAAGCGGAGCAATATCCGAGCATTCCTCTATCATTTCATCGCTGAGCGAATAAAGACCCTCGGGCGTGAGGTCAACGTACCACGCCCTTTGAATCCCAATATAAGTGAGAAGGTAATTAATCCCGAGCAAGGCGAGAATGATTCCCACCGTAATCAGGGTGAACACCTTTGTTCTGGTGCTCTTACCTTTAAATATGCTTTTTTTCATTTGTTGTGCTTACCTGTTCTTTCTTCTCTTGTTTATGACTATTGCCAGGACTGCAAGAATCGCCGGCACAGACATTACAAGCACGGTATAAATACGGGCAGTGCCCATAGTCAGATCCTCGAGGATCGCCTCGATATACGGCACCGTTCTGCATCCGTAAGGAGCAATAGAGGAATCAAATTCTTGTTCAAGAAGCGCATAAAGGAAGCTTCTGTTAGCATAGGAGTCTCTCGTTATTGCATCCGATGCGGTAAGATAGATTCCCGAGGTCACGAACACACGTGCCTCGCCGCCGTTCTTTGAGGCCTTTTTGGAAATAGCGGCAATACAAAACTTCCCGCTCTCTCCCTCTCCGTCGAGCATCGAGCTGGCTGATGACGAGGTGACCAGCACTTCCTTGGCTCCGCCGCTCAGAACAAGCTCTCCTACGTCCTTTACGACAACGTCGTCGTTTACGTATTTTTCTGTCTTGCTTTTGAGTGCTTCGCCTATGGCGTTGTCAGCATAATTTGCCACAAAGGTATATCCGTCGGGGTAAATTGCATTTCTCGAATCCTTAATAATTCTTCTGACCGTCTTGCCCTCCCCGTTCTTTCCCGAGGCGACCTTTATTCCGTATTCGGAAATCAGCTCCTCAAGGTTTGGCAAGGGGTTTGCATAAGGGTCAAGAGAGACGTAAAGCGCACCGCCGTTCGTTTCAAGGTATGCAGAGAGCTTTTCAATCTCGCTGTAAACGCCGTCCTTGCCCTTTGCAAAATCGGCGGTCGGATTTGAAATTACGATGAGTCCCGCCTCACTGGCAGGAATTCCTCCCCTCAAAAGGTCGAGCTGCTCTATATAATAGCCCGCCTTTGTAAGCATTGCCGCAAACGCAAGGTCAACAGACTCGCCGTGACCGTTTGTAAAGTAAGCGACCTTATGCTCGTCGGCAAACGTCCAGAGTATAGAGGAAGCCATAACCTCCTCACCCATATATGCAGTAATGTATCCCTCCGTGTCGATATGATAAAAATCAACGTAGGGAATTCCGTTATACTGAGCGTTCAGAACCTTGAAATCCTCACGCACACCACCCACGCCGTCGGATACGGTGGTCGAGAAAATAACGGCACCGCTGTGGAGCTTGACCTCATTGCCACGTCCGTCGGTCATATATTTGGTAAAGTCAACGAGATTTCCATCCTCGTCCTTTTGCGTTTTTATGTTATAGAACACAAGGTCTATAAAGTCAGGGTGTCTTTCCTCCAACTGCTTTGCCGTTTTAAGAACGTCAGCACCCGTCATATGCGCTTCAAGGTCATCCTCGGGCATACAAAAGATTATTTTTACCTTTCTGCCCTCCCTTTCGGCTTCGGCAAAAAGGTCATCGGTGTTTCCGCTGATTGAGAAATCTATGCTTTCTGTGTAAGCGAAGTACCATTCGTTAATTTCGGTAAGCGAATAAAGCACTACGTTTACAAGAACGATTACGGCAATAACCGCAGACGTCACAACAGCGGAAAACAAATTTGTTTTCAGCTTATTTTTCATTTTTCGACCTCTTTACCAAATCAACCTACTCTGCGTCTGTCGTAAATTCTCCACGTGAAGTAGAGGAAGACTGCGGCAAGAGAGAAGAAATATACTATCGTAGCAACGTCGAAATATCCCTGCGAAAAGGCGGCAAATCTTGTGAAAATCGAAAGTGCGCCAAACACGTATCTGATCCAATAATTAGCAGGAATCAAGGAATTTACAAGCGTAATTGCAAGGAAGCCCGCAATAATGGCAATAGAGCCTATTGCTGCAGAGAGCTGGTTTTCTGTCAAGGAGGAAACGAAGAGTCCTATGCTGATGAAGACCATTCCGACAAGCAAAAGTGCCACAAGCTGACCGAAGAGAATTGCGTACTTGAACTGAGTGTAGGGTGCCAGAATGAAGAAGTAGCACGAATTAAGCACAAGCGCACCTGCAAACATAACGTATGATGCAAGGAACTTGCCCATAACGACAGCACCGATGCGTACGGGAGCGGTCATAAAGAGCTGCTCTGTCTTCGTCTTCTTCTCTTCACTGAACGATTTCATCGTCAGAATGGGAAGAATGATAGCGCACATAAAAAGCATAACCGTAAACCACGTCGTCGAGGAGCCTGACATCGAATAAAGCGTCGAGAAGCAGAAGACCGCACCTCCGACAGCTAAGAACAACACAAGGAATACGTATCCTATAACACCCGTGAAATACGAGTGAATCTCTCTTTTAAATACTGCAAACATTTATTTTTACCTCCTTAATGAGCACGTCTGCGGGGCGCCGTTTTTTCCGCAGGCTTTCCGTCCGAACGCTCGACAAGCCTTATAAACACGCTTTCAAGGTCTGTGCCTTGGGGTGTAAGACCGAGTATGGGCCAATTCCTCGATGCACAAATCGAGAAGATGGGACGGCGTATGTCAACGCCGCTCTTGCTTTCCACAATATACGTAAACGCATCTGCGTCCTTTTGACCTGTGGGAGTTACGCTCTTGACACCGATGCTGTCCGAAATGACCCTTTGAACCTCTTTTTGCGGACCTGCTATTTTTATTTCATAGCGGTAGCCGTCCTCAATAGTCTTTGTGAGGTTGTCCGTGCGTTCGTCGGCAATAAGCTCGCCCTTGTTGATAATTATAACTCTTTCGCACACCGCCTGCACCTCGGCAAGAATGTGGGTCGAGAGAATGACCGTGTGACGCTTTGCAAGCGTACGGAGCAGGTTTCTTACCTCAAGAATCTGCTTGGGGTCAAGACCGACCGTCGGCTCGTCGAATATGACAACCTTGGGGTCGCCGACAAGTGCTTGGGCTATACCGACTCTCTGCTTATATCCCTTTGAAAGATTCTTTATAAGCCTCTTCTTGACGTCGGTGAGCTTCACTACGCTCATAATCTCGGAAAGATGAGCGTCCATATCCAATTTACAGCCTTTAAGCTCATATACGAACTTAAGGTATTCTCCCACCGTCATATCGGGGTAAAGCGGAGGCTGCTCGGGCAGAAAGCCGATGAGCTTCTTTGCTCGAAGAGGCTCGTCAAGCACGTTGATGCCGTCTATGTAAGCCGAGCCTGAGGTCGAGGAAAGATAGCCCGTCAGTATGTTCATCGTGGTGCTTTTTCCCGCACCGTTGGGTCCGAGCAGACCGACAATCTCTCCGTCCTTTATTTCAAAGCTCACGTTATTAAGCGCATAATTTGAGCCGTATCTTTTCACAAGATTTTCAACTTTAATCATTTTTTCGTCCTTTCGAATTTCACCGAGTACATTTTGTGTCGTGTTTTGACGTCAACGCACCTTTTATGGCGTACTGATATATTTTATCATATAAATATAAATAAAGTATGAACAAAATAAGTAATATTAAATTTTATTTTTTTCCAATGTGCTAATACTTTAAGAGGCTGTGGCATATCGCACAAAAAAGCTCGCATATTTTTGTGCAAATTGAAAAACACACTCTTTCCTATAAAAACACCTTGCAAAAGCCTCGAAGTCCGCCTGTGCCCCCCCTTGACAAAAGAATGGACTTGGTGTATAATCTTGTTATTAAATTTTATTTTGAGGAAAACAGCTATGATACAGGACAAAAAAGTTGTCTTCTCGGGTGTTCAACCCTCGGGAAACCTTACGATTGGAAACTACCTCGGAGCTATAAAGAATTTTTCACGCTTTTCTGAGGATTACAAGACGTTTTACTGCGTCGTTGACCTCCACGCCATCACAGTGAGGCAGGTGCCTGCGGAATTGCGTCGCAGAACCTACGAAACCCTTGCGCTTTATATGGCGTGCGGTCTTGACCCGACGAAGAATACGCTTTTCGTGCAGTCGCACGTGCCGCAGCACGCAGAGCTTGGCTGGATTCTTGACTGCTATACTATGTTCGGCGAGCTTTCCCGTATGACGCAGTTCAAGGACAAAAGCCAGAAGCACGCAGAAAACATCAATGCGGGTCTTTTCACCTACCCTGCCCTGATGGCGGCGGATATTCTGCTCTACGGCACCGACCTTGTGCCTGTCGGAATTGACCAGAAGCAGCACCTTGTGCTTGCACGTGACGTTGCTATGCGCTTCAACCAGGTGTACGGCGACACCTTTGCAATCCCCGAGGGATATATCCCCACAGACACAATGAAGATTATGTCGCTTGCCGAGCCGACCTCAAAAATGTCGAAATCCGACCCCAACCAAAACGCCGTCGTCTACATTCTCGACTCCAAGGACGATATAATGCGTAAATTCAAAAAGGCGGTCACGGACTCCGATGCCGAGGTCAGATACTCCGAGGATAAGCCCGGTGTATCCAATCTTATGACCATATACCGCGCCTTCACCGGCAAGAGCTATTCAGATATCGAGGCAGAGTTCGCAGGTCGCGGATACGGCGACTTCAAGCTCGCGGTTGGCGAAGCGTGTGCCGACGGTCTTGCAGGTGTCAGATCCGAGTTCGACAGACTTATTGCCGACAAGGCATACCTTGAGAGCGTAATGAAGGCTCCGAGGGCTTTGCCAAGGGTCTTCAGTCCGTCTATCTCCAGGGCGTTGCCCCCGAGGCTCAGCTGCTGACCATGAAGGTCTTCGGCAAGGGCGGCAGCCCCTATGACTCCGACTACTTCGCCGCCATCGAGGATGCCATCATCCTGGGTGCCGATGTGGTCAACCTGTCCCTGGGCTCCGTCGCTCCCGGCCGCGGCACCCATGACGTCGCCGCCTTCGAGGAGATCATGGATGACCTGACCGCCTCCGACACCGTGGTCGCCATC